>RZYY01000119.1 GCA_009930115.1 Sphingobacteriia bacterium
CAATGCTCCCTGGTTGCCATTTTCTGTATGGTCATACAAATAGGAACCTGATGTCTGATCGAATTTGTAATAAGCCACCAGCCCGCTTTCATTGCCCGTAAGCACATTATTCTTATTGTCCTGAATTTCCGTTTGGGTGCGGGCAATATTCCAGATGCGGACTTCATCAATAAGGCCATTAAAATACCTTCCGGTATGTTCACTGTTTTCGGCAATATTTACCAGATAATCATTGGTGGCTATTGTGCCTGAAGCGCTAACAGATGCATCCGATGCTCCATCCACATAAATGTATTTGGTTGAACCGTCGAACACACAGGCTACATGGTGCCATTGTCCGTCTTTTACATCGGTGGTTCCTTCCAGGTCAACATTGCTCAAGCCGCTGGTACCAAAAGCTATAAAACTTGTTGAGCCACTGCGGTGCAGTCGCCAGGTGCCATCCCCTTTGGTTACAATGGCCTGCCATTCTTTATCAAAATCATCCACTTTTATCCAGGCTTCAATGGTCATGGCAGTCGTAAAATCGAAATTTGATTCATTATTTAGGATGCTCACATAATCATCGGTTCCATCAAAATCGAGGGCATTACCGGGAGGAGCCATTATAGGGGGTTCATCCATCAGGGTTGCAAATGTTTTTACGCTTCCATATCCTGTACCTTCGCTATTGGTGGCATAAGCGCGAACATAGTAGAGCGTTTCCTCAGAAAGCCCGGTGAGGCTGCTGGTAAAGGAAGCGCTGCCGCTTCCATCATTGGTAATGCCGAGGTAACTGCTTATCGTAGGATTATCCGTTGTATTCCATACCACGCCTTTGGCTGTTATCGCAGAACTGCCTTCATAAATCACATCTCCGCCCGATTGGGCTGAATTTGCACCGATATTGGAAGTTTCGGCAGTTGAAACATCCGGAACACTTAACATTAGCAGGTAGGCGTAACCATCATTGGCTGTGCCGTCCATGGCCCAGATGGTTGTGAAATCCCACCCTGCATTGGTGAAGGTGGACTGGATTTTCATATCGGCAGTCGTTTCACCGCTTACCCAGGCGGGGTCAGGGTTATCACTGCCAACCCCATCGTTGGTTCCGGAACTTTGTGTATCCCAGAAACAGGCGTCGCCCGAAGAAGCTGCTGACAGTCCGCCAATCAGTCCGCCGGTAGTTCCATCGACTGGAACTGATCCCGTGCTGTAAGATTTGTTGACTGAAATGCACGCACTTTCCCTTATTTCTCCAATGAGACCGCCAATATGACCATTGTTACTGCCGGCGTTAAGGGTAATATTCCCCCGGCTGTAGCAATTTTCAATCTTTCCCTGGTAGGTTCCTTCAATCATACCAATCAAGCCACCGGCGTATTGCAATTGGGTGAACTCGCCATCCTTGTTAATAGTAATGTTGCCGCTGCTGTAGCAATCACTTACCGTTACTTCGCCATCAGTGCCAATTGTCCCAACCAAGCCACCCGCTGCATATCCATCACTAGTAGGTTGATTCACAGTCAGATTTGCCGTGCTGTAAGAATTTTGCACAGTTACATCGCCAATACCATAATCTACCAACACTCCGATCAAGCCGCCAACATCATAACTGCCTTCTACTGAACCAGAAGCATGACAATCATTGATGTTGGTTTTAGCACTACCGTGAACATATCCCATCAAGCCGCCAACACCATAATTTCCTTTAACCGAACCTGAAATATAGCAATTGCTGATTTGCACTTCAATGTCGTTGTATTGATACAATCCACCGTGCAGCATTGCTATCCTATTGCGACCGGTTACATTGCCATTGGTTATCCCCAGATTGAATATGCTAAGATTTGGAATTTGTCCGAAAAGACCTACGTAATCATTATCCGATCTGTTAATAAACAAATAGTCAACAGCGTGATTTTGTCCGTCATAGGAAACCTTAAAAAAATAAGGATCCCCGCCAATAGGCGAAAATCCCACTCCGGAATTAATGTAGGCAGTGCTTTTGGCAGGGATGTCTGCGGTTTGCTCGAAATACTTGTCACTGTCCCAACTGGCTGGGCCGCCGCCTTGCGAGAGCCAGTAAAGATTGTTGAGCGTGGCAATCTGATATGGCGATCCGTAAGAGCCGTCGCCGCTGGCTTCATCGGTAACCACCCACCAGGATGGGACCGGGTAGCCGTCGTTGTCGGTCTTGGCGCTGATCAGGTTCATGTTCCACCAGTCGTTGGTACCGGCGTCATCATTACTTGTGCCCACAAAATCCCAGGCTGTGGTCAACCCGCTTGTAGCCGTGTTGGTGAAGGTGGTAATATCTTTCATCTCGGCGCTTGTTTTTCCTGTGCCTCCTATGCTGGCAGAAAGCCCCGAAGTTTCCGTATCCCAGAAGCAGTTGGTCACTGCAGCAATTCCACCAACCAGTCCGCCGCCTCCGGTAGTTGCCGTAACCAGTCCTGTTGCATAACAATTATTGATGGTTTCCAGATTAACGCCTGCCAGTCCGCCGACATATTTTCCGCCGGTAACAGCAGCTCTGGAACCGCTGTTTTGTATGCTTGCACTCATCAGGTTAAAGCCAACCAGTCCACCGACAAAAGCGTTGCCGGTAACCGAGCCGCTGGTGAAACACATATCAATCAAGGTGGAACTTCCGCTGGTTTTGCCTGCAAGTGCTCCCACATAATCTTTGCCGGTGATATTTGCAGCGGTCAAACCAAGATTTTTAACCACACCGCCTTCCACATAACCGAACATGCCGACATTGTCGGTGCTTCCACGGTTTATCGTAAAACCGGAAATCACACTGCCCTGTCCGTTGTAAGTTCCGGAGAAGGGGGTGGTGGTACTGCCGATGGGTGTAAAGCCGGCCCCGCCATTCCATCCGGAGCTTGCAGAAGCGTCAATATTCGCCGTCTGGATAAAATACTTATCCCACGAACCGCTGTTCTGGGTGATCCAGGAAAGGTTGTCTAGGCTGGCGATTCGATACGGGTCTTCTAAAGTTCCCGAGCCCGAAGGTTGAGCCGCTGTCTCGTTCATAACCCATCCTGTGCATAAAAGCAGCAGGATAATCAGTGATTTTCGTAATAGTGGATTTTTCATAAGCTTAGATTTAATGGTTAATAATTCGAAATTCATTGTAGTTCAGGATTTCATCCATCTGATTGATGGAGATATGTGCTGATGATTCCTTGAAATGCGCTGTAAGTTTATTCAAAAAGCCTTCGGCAAAAATTGTATCGCCTTCAATTTCAATTTCAAAGCTGTTATTATCGATGTTTTTTATAAAACCGGTTAATTGAAACTCTACTGCCAACCGGTAAATTTCGAAGGGGTAATTCAGCTTTACATTAAAAATTTCATTGAGGATGATCCTTCTTCTGATCTTAGATACCTTTGATGAAATCTCTTTTGTGGTTTCTTTATTTAATGTGCCCCCCCGCATTATTAATAAGGATTTTGTTATCAATAGGATTTATACCGTTTAAACAGTCAACAAAATTAGTGTTGCAGCCTGGCAAAAAGCAAATCCGGGAGTTGGACAAAGGTTGGACATAGTAAAAAAAAATTGAAAACCATAAAGCCTGTGCAATGGCAGAATGGGGTGGTTTCGCCGTCAGGCAGTGGGCTGTATCGCCGGGGTTGAAACTATCGCGAGGGGTTAAAACCGGCTCATATATTCGGGCATTTCCATCAGAGAGGGGATGTTCATTTTTTTTCTCAGGCGATACCTGCTTTTTTGAACCGCAGATGTGGTGATGTTGAGTATTCTGGCTATCTCGTTGGTACCCAGTTTGATCCTGTAATAGGCACAAAGTTTTAATTCGTTCTGGGTAAGCCCGGGGCAATGTTTTACCAGGTTATGAAAAAAACCGGGATTGACTTCCTCAAAATGAAGTTTGAACTGTTGCCACTCTTTGTCGAAATTTCTGTTTTCGTTTACGATTTGTTTGATGTGTTCAAAAATTTTTGTGATGTTCTGCTCGTCGCTGGGCATTACCTGTTCAAGCTCATTCACGATTTTGTCGATGGCGTCATTCTTTTTGATGGCCTGAATGATTTGGGCAGACAACTCCCTGTTTTTCTGATCCAGTTTTTCGGATTGTAATCTATTGATTTCCTTCCCTGCAAATAGTTGATCTTCGAGGCGTTTGGTTTCAATCTCGTTTTTTTCTTTTTCCAGTCGGCTGATCGTTTTTTCGTTTTTCAGCGACCGGGCTTTTGTTTTGAACAAAACAAATAAAAGAAAGGCCAGAAGCAATAATGCGATAATTGCAACTAAAAAAATGCGCTGGTTGTTTTTTCTGATTTCAATATCTTTTTTCAACAATTCATTTTCGCGTTGTTGCTTTTTTATTTGATAACGGGCTTCCATTTCTGCTATCTGGCGGCTTCGTTCTTCGTTGAACAGACTGTCTTTGATCTGTGTGTATAAAATATAGGTGTTCAGGGCTTCTTCAAACTTATTCTGACGATCGTATAAATCATATTGGTATTCGTAAATTTTTTTTATAAGATCTTTAATCCCGGTCAGTCTGGCGTTGTACAAAGCTTCTTTCAACCGGCTGTCAGCCTGCGCATAACGTTTGGTTTTAATCTCTATGTTGGCAATATTGCCAAGGGTATTGGCAATACCATAGTGATACTCAAGTTTACGGCTAATCTCAAGCGATTTTTGATAATGCAGGATGGATGAATCGTATTGTTGCTGCCGTTCAAAGATCAATCCGAGATTATTATGAAACCCACCCAGAGCAATTGAATCGTTGATTTTTGTTCCAATTTCAACAGCCTGGTAATAATATTTGCGGGCAAGTTCATACTGACCGGTTTCGATAGCCACCAGCCCAAGATTGTTCAGCGAAATGGAAATACTCAGGTCGTTAGCATTTTTTTTGCTTATTTCCAAAGCATTTTCCAACACTAATCCGGCTTTTTCATATTCTTCCAGATTAATGTAAATCAATCCTAAGTTATTAAGCAAATTTATATAAAGAGGGATGTTGCGCTTTTTTTCGGGAATTGAATCCATCAGGGAAATCGCTTTCAAAAATGATTCTATTGACTGATTAAATTCTCCCAGGTTTGACAGCACATTGCCAATATTGTTGTAGCCGGTTATCAGTTTATTGAAAGAGTGTTCAGATTCAGGGTTTTTATTATAGAGTCTGCTGATGATTTCCAGATACCGTTCAAAATTTATCAGTGCCAGTTGGTTGTATCCAATATTGAATTGGTTAATGGCCAAGGCGTTGAGCGATTTGGCAATCAATTCTTCATTTCCGGTGCTGTCGGCAAATGCACAAGCCTGTTGCGCGTAATCAAGGCTTTGCTGTAAATCTGTACGCGAATAATTCCTGGAAATTTCGATAAGGAGATTTACTTTTTCCTCTCCTTTGGTTTTGGCCAGGAGCACTTTCAGGCTATCCAGATCTGAGGAAAATACAGATACTGAATTAACCAACAATAAAATGGGAATGATAATTACCCCTGGATTGAGTGTAAACAATTTTTTTATTGTCCGGATCATTTTTATGTAAGTTAAGAAAGTGAAGGAAAATAGTAATCCGGCTAAACCGGTTTTGGGAATTCTCATTTAAGTTGATGAATATTTTACATTTAGTTATCTTATTAACTGTAAAGCTGATAACCATATGCAACAAATCGCCCATTAACAGGATGAACAGCAATCCGAATAAAGTCCATGTCCATCTAATCATAAATTGTTGCTTTTCGGGCGCGGCAGATTCCCTGACTCCATAGTTATACCAAATCATCAGTTGTACTGTCCATAACAAATATCCGATCAGCAGTACCGGATTGATCAGATTAAAAGGCATGGCACGATAGTGTGGTTTCATCCACCCTGATGCTGATCCGTTATTGTGCAGGGTTAATCCTGAAACAATGATCTGTTCGTCCATCACTGTTTTGAACGCCTGCGGAAAGTAAAGATAACTGACTAATGCTTTGGGAAAATCAAACAAAGGTAACCGATACCATAAATCCCGCTTTCTAATAACAGTTGAATTACTGCACACACTTCGGACATACAAATAAAACAAAGAGCATGCAAGACAGACTGGGAAACCTGCACTGATATAAGCAGCAGCAACCTGATGAACTGATCCTGAAAAAAATCCGACTTGCTGAAGCAAAATATATAGGCTGATCACAAGGGAAAATGCTCCCAAATAAACTGACGGAGTGCGCTTCTTTGCATTAAAATGAAAAAGAAACACCGATAAAAATATTCCCAATATTGAAAGCGATAGAAGCAACTGTTTTCCTTTTTTAAGCAAAGATATTGGATTTCAGAGTGCTGTTCAATATTTTCACGTTTTTTTAATGTTTTAAAGCAGGTAAAACAGTGGATGCCTTTATCAGCGGATTATTGTGTTTTGTTTGCTCCTATCTGCCAAAGCACCGGCTAAATGGTGGGCAGAATTGCCTTCCAACAGCAATGACAAACAGCACTGTCAGGAATGTTGACCATTCGGTGGTAAATGTTAATTATCCGACAAAACTTAAAAGAAAGTGCTTGCGTTTTGCACATTATCTGATACTTCAGATTACAGGGATACTATAACCTGATGATAAAAAATGCAGTAATTTACTCCACGAATTTTTTTTTAAAACATTCGCCATCAGGACTTTTGACTATATTTTCCCGGAAATATTGACCAGACTGTTTATGAGTTTTTATAAGAAATAGTTGTTTTTTCAGGTGTAGGCTGTACTCCATGGGTATTTATTTTGCCAAATTCAAAAATTTTGTACAGGGGTGAACCGCTGCTGAATTTCACCAAAGTGGAAATTCCGGAAGATATTTATCAAAATAAGGTTGAAATTCCTGTAAACCTGTTAGTTGAGGATTATTATTTAAAATACAGCTATAGTGGAGACTGGTATGGAGAATACTATTTTTATAAATTTTATAAAAATTTTTAAACCATTCTGGCGGAATAATAACGTAAACAGGAAATCTTACTTTCCTTAAAGCCCATAGTAGTAATGCCCATTCTTAATGAGAATATTGCCCTGAAATAATTCTATAAAAACAGAATCAATCTCTGGTTACAACCATGAAATTGATTTCTTTGAAATTTGTTTTACCGGAAATAATAGAGGTGCTGAAAAACGATTAAATGATTGATAAAAAAAATAGAAAAGAGTTTTATTTTACAGGATGCAGGGTTATTAGGCACATATTCCCAAAATTCCTGTTTCAAAGATTCCGGTTATTCGCACCTGTAAGTGAAGTCAGAGAATAGCGAAATATCAGTAGAGGTAAGGATTACGATAATGAAGTTCAAAAGGTGCATATTACCGAATTATTGCCATTTTAAAAAGATTGTAAGATTGAATGTTTGTCCCGGGTTTTTCGCAGCTTCTATTTAAAGGAACCACATATTCATTTTTCCAAAATCACACAGCGTCTCTCCTTCAAACCAGGAAAAAATACGGGCTGCCATTTCGGGATAACTGATCGTAACCGGCAGGTTTTGCTGCTTCACCGATTTATAATACATCCGGCTGAACTGGTACACCTGATCCAGCAGTTCCTTAACCATAAGGATATCCTTCAATAATTCAGGATGGGTACTCTGAAACCTGATCTTCAATGGAAGATGCCAGCTTTCTGTTTTGAACTTGCTATTTTCAGAATACCTGGTGTTGTTGAATAAAAGGTATTCTTTTTCGGCTATCTGGATGATGGTTCCGCTGCGGGGCATTAGTGCCGGCCATGACGTATCAAAAGCTATGTAATTATTGCTCGCAGTTTTGTTGATGGTTAGGATAATTACCGGCAAATTAGGAAATCCGAGATTGAGGAGCATTTCCTGTATGGGAGCAATTTCCTTATGGCTCATGTTTTTGTAAAAATGGATGACAAGCCTCCTGATGCGCTCATTTTTTTGGATGTAATCCTGAATAATCGTTTTTATCTTTTGCGCCAAAAATCTGGTTTCTGATTCACTAGTGCAGTCAAACTCCCTGAAATCACCATTGTTGCTGAAACTGAAAGTGCTGCCCACATATTTTACCCCTGTTTTTTGTGATCTGAATGCGCCAATGCCTACTACCAGCTCATTTGCCACAGGGCAGTCAAGCCTCCAGGGAATACCTCCCGCCTTTGCCAGTATGGCACTGGCAATGTTTATCAGGTAGTACTTTCTAAAATTAGGCAGCATCAGATTCTCCCTGTATATTACCTGAGATGAAATATGATACTGAAGAAGTAGTTCCTTGATCCTGTAGTAGAGCTGATGATTTGCGGCATCTTTGTCGTCTGACTTTATGGGACTCAGATAGATGGCGATATAATTGTATTTCTGCGTATTAAAATCTGTGCGATCGAGGAAATCCTGAATCTGATCCGTCGGTTGCTCCCCCTGATTGATGCACACCGACTTGCTTTTGTCCAAAACAAACTTTAACCGGATAAAATGGTAAAGTGAATCGTAGCTGCGCGATGGTCTTGTTTTTCCCTCTTTGGATAGCTCCAATCCGCTTAGAATCATAAAGAGTTCATTAGCCAGGCGCTTGTCTTCTTCGAAGAAAATCATGATAAACCTAATCTCCTTTGATGGCAGTTTGAAAGGGCCAAATTGTTTAAGTTTAACCTTAGGGGTAATCACCGCCATTTTGTGATTCAGTCCCAGTCGTATGAGATTACTCCCTGATTTTGTCCGGTGGATATAATCCTCAGGCACGATCACCAGGTTTTCGCTGTGAAATGGAAGGGCAGAGGATAAACCTTCACGGGTCAGCACATTTTTGATAAAGAAAGTGATTTTCCCGTTTTGCTCAATGTAATTGTTTTTTGTCGGGTCATTAGGTATATCCTCAAAATCACTCCCCAGTATCCTGTTAACCACCGGATACACCTTATCATAACTGTACTTCCCCTCTTCGGGTAGTTCATCCAGGTGCATGATTTTCTTGTTGTATAATACCCTGGTATAAGCTTCAGGAGCGTGACCATGGTGCAAGGCAAGAGAGGTTCGGAGCACCCTTGACATCCCGCTGTAATAGATTACCAGCTCCGGATATTGGGTCATATGCATCATTTGAACTCTTAAACCAAATACGTCAAAGGCAACAACATGCTTATCAAAAAACTCGGTGTTCTTAATCCAAACCATGATGTCCCTTACCATGTTGGTGCTGAGTATCACACCCTGCTTTTCCAGGTATCCGTACAACAAATGATGATAATAATGTTTGGAGAACCACGGGTTTTCCTTCAGGTCAACCTCAAGCGATATATCAGCCTGATCGTGATTTTCAAAATCGGTGTATATCCTTTCTGGTAAAGGTTTGTCCAAAAGGCTTTTTACCTTGTCTGACGCCTTTGCAATTTCCAGCGGTAGGTGACCAGGATTATGCTCTTTGAAAAAAGACAACGTTACCGGTGCGGCTGCGTGCTCAAAGGTGAGGATGTTGAGGCTGAGAGATTTTTTCATCTGCTAATTTTTTGACGTATTGGTTTATCCTGCAAAAATAGCTGAATGACATAACATTACACGGTTTCCCAATGAAAAGTTGATTTTTTTTATCAACAATTATCAGTTGCCCCTTTTTTATAATGATCCGCCAGCAACTTTTCCATGTCGCTTCTCTTACAATAAAACTTCCCTCTTACGGAACTTACCCTAAGGATGCCATTATCACGCCAGTTGAAAAACGTGCGCCTGCTGATATTTAATAACTTGATAACCTCATCAGCTGGAAGCCAGTCGAATGGCGAAACCAGGGATCGCTGGTACTCAATTTTCTTCAGCTCAGCCGAATAC
>RZYY01000120.1 GCA_009930115.1 Sphingobacteriia bacterium
TGCTCATCTCCGTAAAATAGGCGATTCTGATGCTGCCTCATCCATCAAACGTGTACCGGGAGTCTCACTTCAGGGTGGAAAATATGTATTTGTTCGTGGACTGGGTGACCGCTATACAAAAACCACACTTAATGGCATGGAGATTCCCGGACTTGATCCGGACAGAAATGCACTGCAACTGGATATTTTCCCTTCAATGGTGATTGACAACATCATAGTAAGTAAATCCTTCACAGCAGATTTACCCGGTGATTTTACCGGAGGAATTATCGATATTACCACCAAAGATTTCCCGGAAGAAAAAAAACTGTCTGTTTCAGCCAATCTTGGATTAATCCCATCCATGCACTTTAACCCCGCCTATCTTACCTATGAAGGTGGTAAAACCGACTGGCTGGGATTTGACGAGGGTTCCAGAGCTATTCCCGCAACCGAGAACATACCTTTTTTCAGTGAAGCTATATCAAATCCCGAAGGCCCTGCAGGTGAAAGATATCGTGAAATTCTGAGCAACTTCAATCCTGTTCTGGGGGCAATCGAAAAACAAAGTTTTATGGATTTTGGCTTTAGTGCATCAACCGGTAATCAGTTGAATTTTTCAAAGATCAGCCTTGGATACCTTGCCGCTCTTTCCTATTCAAATGAAACTGACTTCTATCAAAATGCGCTGTTTGGAAGGTATGGACTTTTTAGCGATATTTCGGTAAACGAAATGGAACAACGTGAATTTCAGTCCGGAGATTACGGCGAGCAGCACGTGATGATCAGCGGTCTTTTTGGTCTGGCAATGAAAACAAATAAAACCAAAATCAAATTTAATGTACTTCATCTGCAGGATGGTGTCTCCAAAGCAGGCATTTTCGACTATGAAAAGGCCAATCAGGGTACTGAGTTCAGGGGATATCAACACAATCTTGAATACAGCCAGCGCAGTCTTTCCAACATTCTTCTCAATGGAAAACACCTTTTACCGGGCAAATGGAATCTGGAATGGAAATTATCTCCAACTAAATCAACCATCTATGATCCGGATATTCGTTTTACAAGATATGTAATTACCGAAGAGAACAAACTCGTGATCGGCACCGAAAGTGGTTTCCCGGAGCGCATCTGGCGTGATCTTTCTGAAAATAATTATACCGGAAAGTTTGCGTTTTCAAAGGATTTTAACTTTTTAGGCAATAAATCGGAAATACTCTTTGGAGCTGCTGCAACTTTCAAAGAGAGAGATTATATCATCAGAAGCTTTGCCCTGAACATCCGTCCACCCTTTCCCTTGACCGGCAATCCTGATGAATTGTTTTATCCTGAAAACCTTTGGCCCAGAGATGGGAAAATTGGTAGCGGTACCACCTATGAAGCCCGTTTTGTTCCTGTCAATCCAAATAAATTCAACTCCTCCACTAACATGACGGCCGGGTTCATTTCCTTCGACATCAGGCCGGCCGAACGATTAAGATCAATCATCGGTCTTCGCATGGAAGTTTATAAACAGTTTTATACCGGACAGGATCAACTGGGAACAAATATACTGGACAAAGCCGAAGTGCTCAGTAAAGCTGACCTTTTGCCATCATTGAATCTGGTTTACAACATCAGAGAAAATCAAAATCTGCGTTTTTCGTTCACAAAAACCATCGCGCGGCCTTCCTTTAAAGAATTATCCTATGCCGAGATTTTCGACCCGATTTCCGGCCATACTTTTATTGGCGGATTGTTCAGGGATGCTGATGATGTTCAGGGAATTGAGTACTGGGACGGAAATCTGGTGAGTACCGGCATTTACAATATTGACCTGCGCTGGGAAACCATTCAGCCGGAAGGGCAAACATTTTCATTCAGCTTATTCTTCAAAAAGTTCATTCATCCGATTGAGCTGGTTCAATACGCAACGCTTGTAGGAGCATTCCAGCCACGAAATGTCGGTGATGGTGAGGTTTTGGGCGGAGAACTGGAAATCAGGAAAAATCTTGGTTTTATCAGTGAATCCCTTTCGAATTTCTCTTTCAATACCAATTTCACCTATACACAATCCAAGATTGAGCTGAGCCCTACGGAATATCAGTCACGTACAGCCAATGCCCGTCTGGGACAGGAAATTGACAGGTTCAGAGATATGTCCGGGCAAGCACCTTACCTGCTCAATGCAGGATTAGCCTTCAATGGCAGTGAAAAAGGATTTGGCAGGGGAATCGAAGCCGGGCTTTACTATAACATGCAGGGAGAAACATTGCTTATTGTTGGTATTGTTGACCGTCCTGATATTTATACAGTACCTTTTCACAGCCTGAATTTTAATGCTTCAAAAGGATTTGGCAGAGATAACCGGATGAGCATCGGATTAAAAATCGAAAACATTCTCAATCAGAACATTGAAACTGTTTTCAAATCATTCGAAGCCGCTGATCAGTTTTATACACGTTTAAGCCCCGGTACAAAATTCAGTCTGCGTTTTGCCTATAATATTTTCTGATTTTTCGCTAAAAAAAATCCCCTGATTGAAGCGAATCAGGGGATTTTTTTTAAGAAACATTGAATTATTCTTCCTCATAATTTTTATGCAAAGCCAAATTGCCATTTTCATCCCACATGAACCAATCGCCACGTTTCTGGCCTTCTTCGTAGTATATATCATAGCGTTTGTTACCATTACTATCCCAAACATACCAGTGTCCGTGTTTTTGTCCATCCCTGAAATTGGCTTCAGCAGTGAGCGTTCCGTTAACATCCCATGTCAGCCATGTTCCGTCTTTTTTACCAGCCTTGTACGACCATTGCTCTTTTTTCTGACCATTTTCAAAGTAAATAAATGACATTCCGTCTTTCAACCCGTCAACAATGGAAAGTTCGGTTTTAATTATGCCATTATCATGAAATTCCTTATAAATGCCGGTGAACAATTTACCGTCAGCATAGTAAAAACCATCTTTTTCAGCAATGTTTTGCGCCAACACAAACACAGGCAGAATGAATACTAAAATCAAATTCAACAGATATTTTTTCATTTTTCCCTCCGCTTTTAGAATTTTGTCTGTGCAAAGATAACAATAAAAAGATGTTTTCTTAACATTAAATTAATATTTGTCAAAAAAAATTCTATTCATACGGAAATATTTTCAACAAAGATTTTTAAATCATTGTTATTCAGATTGTTTAATTTTAAAATATGAATCGGGAAAAATAAGGAAGACTGCTTACGTAAAATTTTATTCAGAGACACCAGCGTCCGGAAAACTAATTGGAGATTTCTCTCCGCCAGCCGGCGGAGAGAAATCTATTTACTAACAATCCGGGATTCTTTTTTTTAACAGACACCAGCGTAAAATAATAGGTTTTTTTACACTTGAACAGGCAACACAAAAGACAGAACCAGACATAGTTATCAATCGGCGATACAACACATGATTGTGTCATATAATCTCCTAAATTGAATGTTTTTCAGGGTATGATCAGCGTGGCTTGAGTGAAATAACCATTTCCTGGCCAGGATCAGTAAATTGAGTTACGACTTTTTGTTCCTGATAGGAAATATAAGAAATATTGAAAGTGTAAGTACCGCGATCAATTCCGCTGATTGTAAAATTGCCGAGAATATCGGTAAAAACACTTTCACCTGTTTCGACAATATCAATTTTGGCGCATACCAGCTTTTCACCCGTTTCATTATCAATAACACTGCCTTTTAAAGAGCACTGCTCCGGAGCATTTATTAAATTCTTTTCACCATCCTCAGCTTCGCCGGGATTAATTGCAGACAGCCATGAGCCAAAGATAAGAAGGAGAAAAAGAAGTTTGATTCTCATATACTGAAAGTTTGCCGCAAAATTATCCCTTGCAGCAGGCAAATATGATTAAGTAAGGATTAATCTTATGTTAATTTTTTGTTAATACACAAATAGTGAATTTCAGGTGCAAAAACCGATCTTTTTACTTTACACGAGATGATTTATCCCTGAGTTATCAGGAATGATCAATATTTGTAACTCTTACCGATGGCGATATTGCAGGGATATTATTGACTGGTAATTACAAAATCACCATTATCAATACTCCAGTCATGGCCAAAAAATCCTGAAACGATTATTTTTTCAGGACCCTCTTTAATCCAGTCAGCCGAAAAAACAAGTAAGTCCGGAAAACCGGTTATACCCGAGAAATAATCGTTTGCAAAAACAGCTTTCATTCCTTTGGCTCCGGTTCCTGCCACTATGCCAATGGCTGATTTATCGCTATCGGGATGGGGATAAATGAAAAACGCACCCAAATCATCACCCCTGAAAATCTGTTCACCAAAAACTATCCGGTCTGCGGAAACCTGAACCGGTGAATCGGCCAACAAATATTTCCATGCAAGATTGTTATCAGCATTCCCATAAATAATTACATTGCGGCCCTTGAACCTGTCGGGTATATATTCAAAGTCGGGGATCACATCTACAGAACTGTTTCCGCGGTATAAAAAGGTTTCTGCATCAAAACGCGCCTTGTTTTTGTACCAATGATTTTCTTCCTTAGAGCCATTGGTAGCATAAACAAAAACAACATTATTTTGAAAGGCCAGTTTGAAACCACCATAACGTTCAGGATTTTTTTCCTTTTTATCCAGTTCAGTAATTCCTTTCCAGATCAGGCCATCATAATTCAGAATCAGATCATTTGCCTGCGTGGCAAAAATAACCTGATTGTTAACTACAACAACTGGAACCGTGTCAAAGTTCAGCTCGCTAAGCTGCAAGGTCAGGTTCCTCACATTTTCGGTAGTTATTATCAATGAATCGCTCGTCCGCATCGCATGGATCCGTGAATGCTTGTAAGGCACCAGTTGCTGGTTGATACACACCCAATAATCAGATGAAGACACAGCCGGAGATGCAGTTAAAAAATCAATTTCTTTTACTTCGTCAGCGGAAGGAATTTTATTTTGATTCAGAAAATCGAACAATGGCGGCCAGTCCATACTATGATCCCCATACCAGTGCGATCCATCCGGATATTCATAATATGAAAAATTGCCATGAAAACCACCCAGCAACAGTCGCATCTGACGTGCCTGCTCCACAGGAACAACACGGTCAGCTCCTCCATGCAAAATGTAAACACCGGATTGGTGATAATTTCTTGATAGTTCTAATGTACGTCCGGCCAATGCACCACGGCTGATCATTTCAAAATGAGGTAAAGAAAATATGCCTGTATCTGAACCTGAGCGACGGTAACCAATAATGTCAGGATATCCGGCACACGGAGCAATAGCTGCCCACTTGTCAGGATAAGTAGCTCCGAGAAACCAGGTGCCATGTCCACCCATCGAATGCCCTGTCAGGTACGTCAATGAAGTATCTGTACCGAAGAGTTTTCGGCCTTCATGAAGCACTTCAAGTGCATCAAGCCTTCCCCATTCTTCCCAGTTAAATCCGAATGGCCGGCGATTAGTAGGGGCAATAATGTGTGCATTGCTTTTTTGTTTATAGGCGCGTGCCTGACTGGTTGCCTCCACCGAAGCTCCATGTACCGAAAGCACCAGCGCCTGGCCGGGATCGTCATTCAGTGAAGGAACTACGCTGTAATACTGAACACTCCCGTCAATTCCACTGACAAAAGTCCGCTCGTGATGTTTTGATTTATCCAAGAAGTTGAGTTTGATGGTCATTTCATCGAAAACCATACCTGACGATTCACTCAGTATCAGCTTTGCCATAATACTGTCGTTGTAATGTGGTGAGACAACAGCCGGTATTCTGAATTTAATTTTTTGTACCAGCATCGTCATAATACTGTCAGTGGCAAAGGTAATTTCTTCACCGGTTTCAAACTTACAAGTGATTTTCAAACCTCTCAGATTTTCCTCTGAAGCATTGATCACACGAACGGATCCCCATTTTTCATCCTTTTCACCTTTGATAACTGAAGGCAATGTAAGATCACGTTTTGAAAACTGTACTTGCTTTTCGGGAATCACCAATCTGGCACTAACTCTGGCAAAACGACCATAAGTGTAAATAAACTGATTAAGTCCTTTTTGCAACCTGAACGGGATCAGGGTATAACCATAATCGTAATGATCGCCTTCGTGCGGCATACCGTTAATATACACTCTGGTATGGCCTGTAGCTTCTAACAGAACAACCTTTTCTTCAGCAGATTCAAATTCAGTATAAACATAAGAGTGATTGAGATTACCGGTGAAAACCCCCGCTGAGTCAGCTGACAATTTTTCCCACATCAACAGTCGCTTGTCTTCATAGCTGTCATTCAAATTTGTGCCGGCTTTCGGTCGTTCAAAACGACCAACAGCAATTTGCCAGTAAAGGATATCCTGGGTTCCGCTGAGCATTCCCGGAATTAAGGCATCACGCAGAACAAGTGCCTCGGTAAATGTGTGAAGAATAGCACCCTCACCGGTACTATTCACTTTTTCCTTACCAAAAATTTCCACAATATTACCCGTTTGCTGTGCTGTTAAAGAAGAAATCCCGGGTAATAACATTGCAACAATCCAAAAAAGTCGTTTCATGATTATAAACTATTTGAAAAACTATCAGGTGCTTTATGCCCTGCAATTTGCAAAAGTAACAAAGCATTGTAATAACAGAATAATCCTGAAAAACTGATTGCAGGAGATGAGGCTGTATTGAAAGTCTTTCATTTTGATTGTCAACAATTTGTACTATTATCAGACTTTTGAGACAGCCTCATAGTTTCGGTTGGGCGAAAAATGCGTCTTACTTCAAATCAATCTTCAAAGATCAGGTATTTGTTCACTTTTGCAATATTTGCCGGAGAGCCAAATAAATACAGCATATCATCCGGTTCAATAGTCATGTCCGGGGATATTGAAGTGATATATTTGTTTTGTCTTCTGACAGCCAGAACAGTAACATTGTATTCACTTTTCAGGCCACTTTTAATAATGGATTTTCCTACGATTTTATTATCCTCCTGTTGAACTGGCAAGGTAGCAATCACCATATCAGGAATGTGCAATGATACAGGAGCTGGTATTTGAGATTCATCACCTGCCTGACTCAGCAACTCATAATTTCGCGCTCTGATATTGGTAACAAAGGATTGTATCTGGTCGAAAGGAACAAGATACCGGGTCAGCACCTTTGTGAATATTTCGATAGAGGTTTCAAATTCTTCGGGAATAACTTCATCTGCACCTAATCGCAATATTTCGTCAATATCCCTGACTGATCTTGTTCGGACAATGACATGAGCTGTTTCAGTGATATCCCTGACAGCAGTTATTATTTTTTTTGCATCATCACCATTGGATATTGCAATTACCACTACTCTGGCTTTTTGTATTTGCGTCTGTTCAAGAATATGCGGATTCGTTGCATTACCAAAAACAACCGGATGTTTATCTCTTTTTGCTTCTTCAAAAGCTTCCTGCCCCAGTTCAATAATGATGTAGGGTATTTGAGCCTGGCGTGCGGTACAGGCAACATTTTTCCCGTTCAAACCGTAACCGACAATAACCAAATGATCCTGATAATCCCGCACTGCTTCCGTAATGTGAAATCTTTTTCGTTGTTGAAACTTAAATAAACGCACTCTCACGCGGCCTTTAATGGGAAGCTTAATCAACCAATCGGTAAAAGGTTCAGCATAAGCGTACAGAAAAGGAGTCAGCGCCATAGTAAGGATGGAAACTACAAGAAAACCCTGATAAACTTCCTCGGTTATCAGTGAATTTTTGATGCCAATAGTTGAAAGTAAAAAAGAAAATTCACCCACCTGAAATAATGTGAAAGCAGCAATGAAAGCAGTGCGGACAGGATATTTCTTTAAGGTAACAGTAAAAAACACAACTAACATTTTAAGCAGTATCACACCAACAGTAAGAAGTAAAAGCATCCAAAAATTGGAAATAAAATACTGTAGGTCAAGTAACATACCTATGGAAACAAAGAAAAAACTTATAAAGATTTCGCGGAAAGGAAGGATGTTTGCAGTTGCCTGATGGCTGTAATCTGATTCGGAGATGATAAGCCCGGCAAAGAATGCTCCCAAAGCAAGCGACAAACCAACGGAAGAAGTCAGCCATGCTGTAGCAAAACAGATCGCAACGGTAGTGATAATAAACAGTTCCTGGTTCCGTGATTTTACCACATAAAACAATATTTTGGGAACTATGTATCTGGCCATCAGAAATAGAAACCCAATTACCAACAGAAATTTACCCGACATTTCTATGAGCTTGATGAGTGGATCTCCGCCATTACCTGCAAGCAGCGGAGTTATCAGGATCATCGGTACAACTATGAGATCCTGAAAAATCAGTATCCCCAGCGCAATACGTCCCTGGGGCGATTTCATCTGACCCCTTTCATTCAAAAGCTTTAATACTATGGCTGTACTGCTTAGTGAAAGGAGAAATCCCATAAAAACAGCCTGCTCCGGTTCTAATCCAAGCCAATAAGCAACTAAACCGGTAAAAAGAATAGTTCCGCCTACCTGAACAGAACCTCCGATAAGTACGGTATTTTTTATTTTTAACAGGTTTTTAAGCGAAAACTCAATGCCGATTACAAAAAGGAGAAAAATTACTCCTGCTTCAGCCAAAATTTCAACCTCATGGGTCGCATTTATGAGACTCAATCCATTGGGGCCAACAATGATCCCTGTCAGCAAAAATCCCAGAACTGACGGCATTTTAAAACGCTGAAACATCAGAATGATCAGCACCGAGAGTCCCAAAATAATAACAACCTCTTTTAAAACGGGAATTTCCATGAACTTTTTATGTAAAAGCAAGCCCTGAAACAAACGATTCGCAATCCTTCACGATAATGCCTTCGGATTTGACAGGGACAAATATAGCCAAAACTAAAAAACTCCGGCAGTTAATACTGACCGGAGTTAGTTCTGATAAAAGTCATTCAGCAGGTTTTTTTACTTAGGCTTGGTTAACGTGAGTTTATGCACCTCCGTTAAGCCATCAGTCGACTGCCAGGATTGTAATTTGCGTTTATTGGTAATAACAATCCAGGTTTTAGCAAGCTCTGATTCTTCGCCTTCAATGGTAATAACATTATTCTCCATTTTCCACGTAAACGGTGTCTTGTCTTCTACCGGGATTCCCATGAGTGAATAGCTGATGTCCTTGGTCCCGGTTCCGTTCTTTTGAAAAGTAATGTTCCCAATATTTGATAATGCTACGCCGAGCTCGCCGGGTGTACCTTCTTCATAATTGTCAATATTCCAGGTTCCGATTATGGCCTTTGAACATGATGTAAATGCTACAACTGCAAAAAGAAATGCAGCAATCTTTAGTGTTTTTTTCATAAAATTGACTTTAAAATTAACATACAAAAATAAACATTTTAGCAATGTAAACCTTAATAGTAAAAATTATCAAAGTTATCCATTGAGGCTTAGATTCACCGGAAAAAGCATCACTGGCTCATAAACACCTGGAGCGTTACAAAATGAAGTTATCCTTAGCTTTAAAATTATCTTACGTACTGTAATTTGCGAAAAACTCCGGAAAGATCGAAATCACAATATCAGGTACGATCTCATGTTGTGTTCGGTTCTTTTAAGGAACATGATTGCCGGTTTCATTTTCCATAATCCATCCTGCATTGCTCACCGCATAAAGCGGCACGTTGATCATCCATTCCTGATGGCGATAGTCGGACATGGAGAAGCGCAGGGAGAGCAGCGGATTGTATTTCAGATGGTAAGATTTTAGACTTTTCGACTATAGATTTTCTTCGGCTTAATGAG
>RZYY01000121.1 GCA_009930115.1 Sphingobacteriia bacterium
GTGCTGGATATGTCGAAAATCGAGGCCGGACGCGTACATCTGGTGCCGGTATCATTTGATCTGCACGACATGGTGAAGGACGCTGTTGAATTACTCCGGTTGAAAGCTGAAGAAAAAGGACTTCATCTGAAACTCGAAATCGAAGACAATGTGCCACAATGCATCAACGCTGACCAGGGAAGAATCCGGCAGGTGCTGATTAACCTGGTCGGTAATGCCATAAAATTCAGCAATCACGGACAGGTAACAGTAAATCTTGGCCTTTCCGCCAACGGACTGCTCATGATCAGGGTTTCCGATCAGGGCAGGGGCATTCCGGCCGATAAAACCGAACTGATCTTTGAAGCGTTCGAACAAACGGAACACGATAGCCATAGTGCCGGAGGTACCGGACTCGGGCTGACCATCAGCAGAAAGCTTGCCCGGCTTATGGGCGGGGACATTACCGTAAAGAGCAAGCCCGGTGAAGGATCAACTTTTGAACTAACCTGTGGCTTTGAACCGGCAATTCCGCCCGATATTCAAAAGAACATGATCGCAGGCAGGATAACCGGAATAAAAGATAAAAACCGTATCTTAAGGGTTTTGATCGTTGATGATAAAGCCATCAACCGCGACATTCTCCAAACCATGTTCAAACGGGTGGGATTTGTTACCAAAGAAGCTGAAAACGGTGCTGAAGCGATCGAAATGTCTGAAACCTGGAAACCCGATCTCATCATCATGGACATTGTAATGCCTGTTATGGACGGACGGGAAGCAACACGCCGCCTGCGCTCAACACCTTCAGGCCTGAAAGTTCCCATTATTGCTGTTACGGCAAGCGCGCTCGACGAGGAAAGAGCAGAAATTCTAAGACTGGGTGTCAATGATTTTGTGAAAAAACCATTTAAGGAAAATGAATTGCTTGAATCAATAGGCAGAATTTGCAACCTGGAATATGAATACGAAATGCCGGCTCAGGCTGATGAAACGAAAATGAGTAAAGAACCGGATTACCGTGAAAACATGGGAAAAATTGACCCTGAAATCCGCAAAAAAATCATCAATGCTGTCAATCTGGGCGATCTGAACGAATTGCAAAAACTTTCTGAAACCATTGCCGGATTTGACCAAAAACTTGGCATCCACCTGATGAAACTGTTAAATTCTTTTCAGTTTGAGGAGATTCTGGCTTTGTGTTAAACATTTTTTTTAATTTTGAACATTATTATTACCAATTCAACAACCTGATGGAATCCAATGGCATAGTGCTGATTGCCGATGACAACGAGAACAACCTGCATGTGTTAAGTACCATGCTTCGTAATTCCGGTTACACGGTCAGAGTTGCCAAAAACGGACTGCAGGTACTTAAAAGCGTGGGAATATCGCTTCCCGAGCTCATTCTTCTCGACATACACATGCCCGAAATGGATGGATACGAAACCTGCAAAAGGCTTAAATCAAACCCTGATACAAAAGAAATTCCGGTGATTTTTATCAGTGCACTCACCGAAACCTTTAATAAAATACATGCTTTCGAATCAGGAGCAGTGGATTACATCACAAAACCTTTTCAGGTAGAAGAAGTCAGGGTGCGTGTAAAAACCCATCTTCTCCTTCGCAGGCGAACGCTGGAACTTGAAAATGCCCTTTCAGAAATTAAGAGGGTACAGTCAAAACTGATCCAGGCTGAAAAAATGGCTTCCCTTGGTGTGCTTTCCGCAGGCATTGCTCATGAAATCAACAATCCGATCAATTTTGTCTATGCCGGAATCAACAGCCTCATCAAAAATTTCAATGAGCTCAAAGCTGCTATTGACGAACTGGTGGCCGGCTTTGCCGGATGTTCCGGTGAATGTGAAAAAGACCTGGAAAAAATTAAACAGCGTTACCATCTCGATAAAAAACTGAAGGTAATACCCGAACTGGCCGATGATATAAAAACCGGTGCAGTTCGTACCACAGAAATCGTCAAAGGATTGCGCCTTTTTGCACGATCCGATCAGGAGCCGTTGGTGATGTCAAGAATTGAAGAACCACTCGAAACTGCCCTGTTATTGCTGAAAAACAAATATAAAAACAAAATTCAGATCATCCGGCAGTTTAATCCTGATGTTCCGCCCATCCGGTGTTTTCCGGGGCAGTTGAGCCAGGCTTTTATTAATATTCTGGACAATGCCATTGATGCCATCGAAAACAACGGAAAAATAACAATTAGCACAGACATTGACGAAAACTTAGTGAAAATTGAAATTTGTGATGATGGAAGGGGGATTGCCAAAGACATTCAAAATAAAATTTTCGATCCGTTTTTTACCACCAAAGCAGTTGGCGAAGGTACAGGGCTCGGCTTAGCCATCACCCATGGCATTGTCGAAAAGCACAAAGGCACCATTGCTCTGAAAAGCAGTCCGGGAACCGGCACCTGTTTTACTATACTACTCCCAATTAATCAATAATTTAAAACAACAATATATGACTCCAAGACCAGCTATTATTTCCATAATTTCAAATGAGTTGCAGCACATGAAAAATCAAAAATTCAGCATTCTTTATGTAGATGATGAAGAAATCAACCTGAGGGTGTTCAGAAATACGTTTGAAGATGAGTTCGAAGTATTCACAGCTACCACAGGTCGTGAAGGACTAAACATTTTCAGATCAAATCTTATCGATTTAATCATCACTGACCAGCGAATGCCCGGAATGACCGGCGTTGAGTTCCTGAAAGAAATCATTGAACTCAATCCTGAGCCCAACCGGATATTGCTCACCGGTTTCAGCGATATTGACGCACTGAGTTCAGCGGTCAACGAAGGTAAAATATTTCAATACATCAACAAACCCTGGGACGAAGCAGAGCTAAAACCGGTAATCTACCAGGCACTCGAATCTTATTACATCAAGCGGGAAAACCAGTTGCTAACCAAATCACTAAAAGAAAAAACACTTGATCTGGAGAAGGAAATCAATGCAAAAAATGAGCTGCTCGAACAACTCAGGTTGTCAGAACAAAATCTCAGAATTGCAAAAGAAAAAGCTGAAGAAAGTGAACAGTTGAAAACTGCTTTTCTGAACAACATCAGCCATGAAATCCGGACACCTCTGAGCGGATTAATCGGGTTTGCCAATTTACTCAACGATCCTGATGTAAGCCATGATGAGTGCAAATCTTACCTTAAGATTATCAACGAAAGCGGGGAAAGGTTGCTGCAGGTCATTGATGATATCATTACAATAGCTATTGTCGAAGCCGGTCAGGAAGTAGTTAACAATGTTAAAACCGATCTGAAAAAAGTATTCGCTGATATGTATGAGATTTACAGTAAAAAAGCAGTAGTTAAAAATCTCAGCTTCAGGATATTTGACAATACCTGCAACCAGAACAACCTGGTAATTACTGATGATATCAAGCTCCGGCGAATACTCAAAGCACTTCTGTGCAACGCAGCAAAGTTTACAAAAGCCGGTTTCTTTGAACTTTCGTGTTCCATGAAAAACGGAAGTCTGATTTTCTGCGTGAAGGACAGTGGAATCGGGATTGCACCCGAGCATCACCAGATGATCTTCGAACGTTTCCGACAGGTTACTCCTACACCCGATCGGGTGAACGAAGGCAACGGGTTGGGTTTGTCTATCGCCAGGTCTTTTGTTGAACTGATGAATGGCACAATCTGGGTAAAATCAGACATCGGACAAGGTGCTGAATTTCATTTCTCGATTCCTTACCAACCATTGACCAGGAATGAAAAATATCCGGCTAATTCCCACGCTGTTCAGGGAGAAAATGAAACGCAGCCGGTTACTGTTCTTATTGCCGAAAGCGAATACAGCAGTTTTGTATTTCTGAAACTCTTGCTAAAACCCTATAAATTCAGGGTCATCCATACCGAAACCGAAAAAGATACCATCAGCGCTTTTGAAAATAACCCGGACATCGGACTGGCATTCATTGATACAATAATACTTGAATCGTCGGGCTATAAGCTTGCACACCGCATGAAAGAATTAAAACCATCGCTGCCGGTAGTCGCATTAATTGCCCATTCCTATTACACTGATCACAAACGTGTAATCAAAGGCGGCTGCGACATGATGCTGGCTAAACCTATACATCAGGATGAACTCAAAACCATCGTGGAAAAATACCTGGAGTAACTATTTGTCAGTAAACTGTGAAGAGATACTGAATCAGGCATTTCTGAATGCCAAAACAACTTGGAACCCAATCGTTTTATTAAACCAAATGTCAATAAAAACCATAAAAAATTTGTTTATAAGCTGCCTCCGAAACAGTTTGCTGTGGATGGCAGTCCTGTTAATCGTGTTGTCGCTGTCGGGCTTTGCAGGCGACACCCTGCAGCCGGACCACATAATAATAAAAGCCGATCAGTACTTTCCGCCCTATGAGTTCATTAATAAAGAAGGTTTGCCCGATGGCTTCAACGTTGACTTAATGGGAGCCATTGCCAAAGAACTGGAACTTACCTATACCCTTGAAATGGCGCCGTGGAGTGAGGTGAGAGAAGAACTGGAAGCAGGGAAAATTGATGCTGTACTGGGAATAATGTTCTCAGAGGAACGGGCTGAAAAGATACTTTTCGGCGTACCTCACAGTGTAATTACTCATGGGATTTTTACGCACAAAGACAAGATTTTCAAATCGCTGGAAGAATTAAGAGGCAAAGAGATTGTCGTACAAAATAAGGACCTGATGCATGATTTTCTGCTAAAATCAGGCCTGACCGATCACATCATTGCAGTTTCCGGTCAGTTGGCTGCACTTGAACTGATTAATCAGGGTAAACATGACGCTGCGCTGGTGGGAAACTTTCAGGGTACACATCTGATAAAAAATCACGACTTGAAAAATGTACGCCTCCGGACATCAGGTCTTGAACCACAAAAGTATTCCATGGCAGTCAGCAAAGGCAATGAAGAACTGCTCTGGATGCTCAATCAGGGACTGTATCAGTTGAAAGTCAATGGAACTTATGACAGGATTTACGAAAAATGGTTCCAGGTTCATGAGAAGAATTATTTTCTGAAAAAGTATTTTGGAATAATTCTGTTCATTACCAGCCTCATCATAATGCTGACCATGTTTATACTGTTGTTGCGTTTCAGGGTAAAAAAAGCCGTGCGCAACTTCATGCAGAGCGAAAATCGTTTCCGGCAACTGGTTCAGCATTCCAGTGACATCATAGGGATTATCTCACCCGACGCCAGGATGAAATACATTTCCCCCTCAGTAGAGCCTGTTTTAGGCTATACTATGGAAGAAATGATGAAGATTGACCTGCTGACACTGCCACATGAGTCAAAAAAGCAGGAAGCCGTGAAACTTCTTCAGGATTTGCTCAGAAACCCTGAAACAGTTTACAGGGGCGAATGGCAGATAAAGCATCGGGACGGCTCAATGAAATACTTTGAGGTTATCCTTCGCAACCAGCTTTTTCAGCAGGGTATCGAAGGTATTGTGCTAAATGCAAGAGATATTGATGAACGAAAAAAATCAGAGGAATTACTGAAGAAAAGTGAAGAGAGATTGAACAACGGACTAAAAGCTACCAACGACGGATTATGGGACTGGGACCTTGAAACCAACAAAACCTTTTTCAGCGATCAGTACTATCGCATGCTGGGTTATCAGCCCGGAGAATTTGAGGCCAGTATCGAAAACTGGAAGCAAAGAATACATCCCGATGACTTTGCAACCACTATGGAAATTGTTAACAATTCCATTAAGAATCAAACAGGCTTTTCGTGTGAGCATAGAATAAAAACCAAATCCGGAGACTGGAAGTGGGTACTCGTGCGGGGAAAGATTATGAAAATAAATGCTGAAGGTAAGCCTGTACAGATGATTGGAACACATGTGGATATTACTGAAAAAAAGGAGTTCGAGCAGGCCCTTCAGAAAAGCGAAGCTCATTTGAGGATGTTTATCGAAGCAGCACCAGTGGGGATCATCATTTCTGATAACGATCAAAACATTATCCTGAGCAACCGAAAATTTGTCGAAATGGTTGGCTATACTGTCGAAGAAGCACCATCCTTGGCAGAATGGTGGAAGCTTGCCTATCCTGATGAAGAATACCGCAGCGAGATCAGAAAAAAATGGGACACTGCCGTTGCCAAAGCCATTTTATCAAAATCTGAAATTCAGCCTTTCGAGGTGTTTGTGATTTGCAAAGATGGCTCGGTAAAATACCTGGAAATCGGGTTTGTTGCTATTGGTGAACGAAACATTGTATCTTTTGTGGATATCAGTCACCGCAAAAAACTTGAAGAAATGCTGATTGAGAAAAACGAAGAGACCAATCGCTTTTTCAGCTCCAGCCTTGATCTGCTCTGTATAGCCACTACTGATGGAAGATTTATCCGGTTGAACCCGGAATGGGAAAAAGTATTGGGCTATTCTGTTGAAGAACTGGAAGAAAGTCTTTTCCTTTCCTATATTCATCCCGATGACCTTGCTCCAACCTACGATGCCATTGCCCAACTGAAAGACGGCGAAGATGTGCTTAGCTTCGAAAACCGATACCGATGCAAAAACGGAACTTACCGCTGGATTGAATGGAGATCAAAACCATACGGCTCAAAAATTTATGCTTCAGCACGGGACGTAACTGACAGTAAACAAACCCAGACCATCCTCAAAGAAAACGAACATCGTCTGAAAGAACTTAATGCCACAAAGGATAAGCTTATTTCGATCATTGCCCATGACCTGAAAAACCCCTTCAACAGTATCATTGGCTTCAGTAATCTGCTGAAAAGCGAAGCACGAAATCTGGATATTTCCGAAATTGAAGAATTTGGCAAAATGATCTTCAATTCAGCATCCAATGCATTTCAACTGCTTGAGAACCTGCTTGACTGGGCGCGTATGCAACAGGGTAACATTGCCTATCAACCCCGTAATTTCGTTTTGGCAGAGTCAGTCAGCGAATCAATTGAAACCCTGAACGAAGTTGCTTTGCAAAAGGATATTACACTTGACTCAAAAATTGATGTTGCAACCCTCGTACATGCTGACGAAAACATGATTAAAACTGTGCTGCGCAACCTGTTAAGCAACGCCATAAAATTTACAAAACCAGGAGGACGTGTTGAGATTACCTCGAAAGAAAATGGTGACTTTTTGCTGGTTTCGATTTCAGATAACGGAATAGGAATTAGCGAAGCAAACCAAAAACAGCTTTTCGAAATCGGCTCAGGCTTTACTTCCCGTGGCACCAGCAATGAAAAAGGAACAGGCCTCGGTTTGATTTTGTGCAAGGAATTTATCGAGAAGCAGGGTGGGAAAATTCGGGTTGAAAGCCAGGAAAACAAAGGTACTACTTTCACATTTACTGTCCCCCTGAGCAAGTCAAAGCATAACCGGGACATGTTAACTCTGCAGTAAAATTTTCTGGCAGCGGCAAAGATTTCAATTAACCGCACTATAACCCGAAGTCTGCTGCATGTGCAGATAAAACCCTATGCCAGTTTGTAACAAGGCAATCAGCTTCGTTTGTAAACATTATTTTTTATTTTAATTCTTTTTCATTTGATGCACACTATTTTCTTTTGGTTATATTTGCCAGAAATAAAAGCTGAAAACCTGTTTTATGCTTTTCATGTTGAAAATTGATTAAGATGATATTCAGTGCTTTAGATTTATAAATACAGGTTAATTTAAATTTGGAAAAAATGAAAGGAAAAGGTACCACAAAAAAAATTACACGGGTGAGCAGTCCCGGGAACACTTCAACTGCAACAACTGACAACAGTGAACCATTCGTTATCAGTGATGAAAATAAATCTGCGGCAAGGAAATACAGAATATTTGCCGTCATTGCCTGGCTATTGGCTTTTGGTGCTGAGATAGGCGCAATAGTTTTACTAAACAGGCCACCCGTCAATACAACCTGGCTCATCGTGCTGATAATCGTTGGACTTGTGTTTGTTGTTACCGGCTCACTTCTCTGGAAGAAGGCCAACCGTCTTAACCCTGCTTCAGAAAAAGACAAATTCCGGTTTTTCGTTCAAAATCAACTTGGCGTGATCATTGCCATTCTGGCTTTCCTGCCGCTTGTCATTCTCATTTTCAACAATAAAAACCTGACCGGAAAACAAAAAACGCTGACTGGCATTATTGCCATTGCCGCACTTGTTATTGCAAGTATCGTGGGCATTGATTTCAATCCCCCTTCCATCGAACAATATCAGGAACAAACCCAGGAGGTGAAAGACCTGAACAACGGTGTTGACCATGTTTACTGGACTAAGTCCGGAAGAAGCTACCATTTGTATTCCGACTGTTCGTACATCAACACCGACAGGACTGACGAAATCTTTGAGGGAACAGTTGTTCAGGCACGTGAACTGAAGAACATAACTGATCTTTGTGATTATTGCAAAAGAAGAGCGCTGAGAGAAAAAGAATCGGTTTTACCTGCTGATACCGTGAATTAAGCCGGAATCCTGAGTAAGCAAGAATTCAGTTATCAGCACCTGTTGATAAAAGCATTTGAACACTCAAATTCTGTTCTTTCATAAAAGCAATCCGTTGAAATATGACGGAAAAAAATCCCGGTACAGGCTTATGCAGAGATTGGTAATTTGCTGTAAAATATTGAAATGCAATTATTTATTATCCTAAACTATAAATCATTTAAAAACAAAAGCTATGATTGAAACAATTTTAAAATCGCTAAAATCAGAGGTTGGTGACAAAATTTTATCCAACGCTGACATTCCTTCAGATAAGCTCGACGGGGTTTTCTCCGTCATTGGTGATGTTGCTTCGAAAGAAGTCACCGGCAAAATGATGGGCGGTGATCTTTCGACAGTGATGAACCTTTTTTCAAAACAAACCAACAACAGTTCGGCAAACTTACTGCAGAACAACATCATTTCAGGTGTGGTTTCTGGCCTTGTGAGCAAACTCGGGCTTTCGAAGCAGGTTTCCAATACCATTGCCAACATTGCTGTGCCTGCGCTGATTAACCTGATTACAAAAAAGAACAGCGAAACACCGGATGACGACCCATCACCACTCAACGAAATCTTTGGCTCGATAATGTCAGGTAACCAAAAAAGCAGCGGCAATATGCTTGGAAATATGGCCAAGAAATTCATGGGCGGCCTGTTTAAAAAGAAATAGCCTGTAAAAAACTGCAAAAGAGAGAAACCGGAAAGAAATAAGTTGCTTTTTTCCCTGGTATTTCAGGTAAGCTAAGTCATTGCTGATTTACAGCAGTAGTTTTGTTTTTATTCTTCAGCCTTTTTTAAAATCAGTCTGTGAGAAATTTGTGCCCGGGGCTGTTGAGTTTAAATGGTTTTGAACCGTCTGTAGTTTTTGGAAAAGTGCTAAAACAACAAAACTCTGCATGAAACCGAATTGAACTGACAGCATCCTTACCCAGATACAGGCAAAAATCAAGTTTTCAATTTATCATTCCGACAGCATGGGTCAGGTTTTCCTTTTTCTAACATAATCAGGGGCTGCTGTTAAAAATATAGATTCATGCAAACTAAAAAGATACCGATCATTTTTCAAAAACAAATACAGGGAAATTAATGAAAAGATTGAATAAACCATGCATTTAATATTCCGGTGCACCGCGCCTTAGCAAGGATTATTTGACTTGTAGCTACAAATATTTGGGTGCGCTGCACCTGCGATTTTCAGCCACAGCCCCGAATTAGTCGGGACAAGCGTGGCGAAATATTGGTAGAACAAAGGATTACAAGGAATTTT
>RZYY01000122.1 GCA_009930115.1 Sphingobacteriia bacterium
AATCAAAAAACCACTGGGAGTTCCAATAACATTTATCGAATTATTGCCCTGGCTGCTGCTGGTTTTGGCAATAGTCGGGATTGTTGTTTTTATTCTGACAAGAAAAAAGAAGGTAAAACCGATTAACATTTTCAAACCCAAACCAAAAAAACCTCCCTATGAAAAGGCGTTTGAAGCACTGGAGCAATTGAAAAAGGATAAATTGTGGCAGCAGGGATTTATTAAGGAATATTACAGCAAACTTTCAGGAATTGTCCGTGAATATATCGAAGAGCGCTGGGAAGTTCCTGCAATTGAATCAACCACCTATGAAACCCTGCTTCTTGTCGATAAAAAACTGCTTCATGCAGATTCAACACGAATTTTAAGGGAATTGCTTGAGCTCTCCGATCTGGTTAAATTTGCCAAGGCTAAACCATTGCCATCAGAGCACGAAAAAAGTATGGCTGGCGCCTATGAATTTCTCAGAAACACAAAACCAGACCAGGAGCATTTACCGGTATCAGAGATTTCGACTGAGGTGTTTGTGGAAAATCAGGCTGAAAAAAAATTATAAAATCAAAAAAGCAAAACGGCAGAAATGTTTAAGGAATTTGAATTTGCATATCCTGAATACTTTTACCTACTGCTCATCATTCCTCTGATGATTGCATGGTATTGGTTTAAAAATCACCGGGCCAAAGCTGAAATTAAACTATCTACCACATTGCCATTTGCTGCCGCAAAAAGGTCATACAAACAGTATCTGTATCATCTGCTTTTTGTGATCAGAATTGTTGCTGTGGCTGCGCTTGTAATTGCAATGGCCAGACCGCAGTCAACTTCAAGTAGTCAGGATGTTTCGATCGAAGGCATCGATATCGTTATTGCACTGGATATTTCAGGAAGTATGCTGGCAGAAGATTTTCGTCCAAACCGAATAGAAGCTGCCAAAGAACTTGCAATCGAGTTTATTGGTGGCAGGCCGGGCGATCGTATTGGGCTGGTTGTGTTTGCCGGTGAAGCTTTCACTCAGGTACCGCTTACTACCGATCATCGGGTACTTGGCGAAATGTTCAGAAAGATTGAAACGGGCATGATTGAAGACGGAACTGCTATTGGTGATGGGTTGGCTACAGCTGTGGCAAGACTTTTGGAAAGCTCAGCCGTCAGTAAGGTTATAATTTTGCTTACCGACGGGGTGAACAATATGGGTGCTGTAGATCCTTTATCGGCTGCTGAAATTGCAAAAATGGAAAAAATAAGAGTGTATAGCGTTGGCATTGGTACATTGGGAACAGCACCCTATCCGGTGCAAACTCCTTTTGGAGTGAGAATGCAGAATGTTCCTGTTGAAATAGATGAGAATCTGCTTCAGAATATTTCAAGTGAAACCAATGGAAAATACTTTCGTGCAACCAGCAATACAAAACTCAGAGAGATTTATAACGAAATTGACCAACTCGAAAAATCAAAAATTGATGTGACCGAGTTTTATAAAAAGCAAGAGGAATTTTTACCCTTTGCTTTGATTGCTCTTTTACTTTTTGTTATTGAGTTGTTGTTGAAATATACATTTTTCAGGACTACTCCTTAATTTTTGGAATAATTAATGATTATGCAGGTTTTAAAATTTGCCAATCCGGATTTCTTTTGGTTATTGTTGATTCTTCCGTTATTCATCATCATTTTCATCTGGATGATGTACTGGAAAAAGAACGCCATCAATCGTTTTGGTGATTTCCATCTGATTCGCAGTCTGATGCCGGATGTTTCAGGAAACCGGCTTAAAGTAAAGTTTATGTTGGCTATGGTTGCTTTAGCTCTTCTGATCATTGGTCTTGCAAATCCGCAGATCGGTTCAAAACTTGAAAAAGTTGAACGAAAAGGAATTGATCTGGTTATTGCCATTGATGTATCAGAAAGCATGCTGGCTGAAGATATCAAGCCCAATCGACTGCAGCGGGCACGTCAGGCCATTTCGCGTTTGGTTGATGAATTGGGGAATGATCGCATAGGAATTGTGGTTTTTGCCGGGCGAGCATATACCCAATTGCCTGTAACTACTGACTATGCTGCTGTGCGAATGTTTGTTTCGACTATCAGCACCGAAAGCGTTCCTGTGCAGGGTACAGCAATTGCTGAAGCTATCAATCTTTCGGTGGATATGTTTGACGAAAGTGAAACCGAAAAGGCTATCATTGTCATTTCGGATGGAGAAGATCATGAAGGTGATGTGATCGAAGCTGCTAAAAATGCTGTTGCGAAAAATATCAGTATTTATACCATTGGCATGGGTTTACCGGAAGGAGCCCCGATACCAGTGATTGATCGGTTTGGCAATCAGCAGGGATTTAAGAAAGATCGCAGCGGAAATACTGTTATTTCGCGTCTGGACGAAAATATGCTTGAAGAAATTTCTTCGGCCGGAAATGGCAAATATGTTCGTGCAAATAATACTCAGGTCGGATTGCGTATTATTTTTGACGAAATTTCACAACTCGAAAAAACTGAATTCGAATCCCGTATGTTTACTGACTACGAAGACCGCTTCCAATATTTTCTTGCACCAGCGCTTTTGCTCATAATACTTGAGTTTCTCATTTTTGAGCGGCGAAGCCGACGATTTCGTAAAGTGAATATTTTTGGAGAAAATAAACTTTAATCATCACGGTTAATACAACTATGGTTACAAAAAGTTTAATAGTACATAAAAGCAAATTTCTGATTCTCTGTGCTTTATTTTTATCAGATATCATGATGTTTGCGCAGGCTGAAAATAAGTTTATCCGGAGAGGAAACAAAGCTTTCGATCGTGGAGATTACAAAGAAGCTGAAATAGATTATCAAAAAGCACTTGAGAAAAACAAAAAATCGGATATTGGTGAATTCAACCTTGGTGGGGCACTGTTCCAACAGGAAAATTACAAGGAAGCTGCCTCACTTTTCGAAAATCAGTCTGGAAAACCAGTGCCCGATGAGCAGCGGGCAAAATCTTTTCATAACCTTGGCAATTCCTTGGTTAACCTAAAGCAATTCGATAAGGCTGTTGACGCATACAAAAATGCCCTCAGGTTGAATCCGACGGACGAAGATACAAAATACAACCTGCTTTACGCTCAAAAAATGTTGCAACAGCAACAGCAACAACAGCAGCAGCAAAATCAGAACGAGCAACAAAATCAGGAACAAGACCAGAATCAGGAACAAAACCAACAACAGCAGCAAAATCAGGATCAGGCACAAAATCAGGAGCAACAACAAGAAGAAAAAAACCAACAACAGCAGCAAAATCAACAACCTGATCAGCAACAGGATGCACAGCAACAAAAGGCTCAGGCTCAACCCCGACAAATATCAAAAGAGGATGCTGAACGAATGTTGCAGGCTTTACAGGAACGTGAGCGAAAAACCATGGAAAAGCTCAAAATGGAAGAATTTAAAAATGCTAAACAGGTAAAAACTGAAAAAGATTGGTAAGGCATTATCTTCAGTTGAATAACATGAAAAGTTTAAAAAAAATATTTATTACCTTGAAAGCAAAACAGCAGATAGCATTGATAATGGTATTCCTGCTGTTTTCACTGCACACTTTGCTTGATGCACAGCAGATTGAATTTAGAGGAACTGCAAAAAGTGCAGTCTCTGTTGGGGAGCGTTTTCAGTTACAGTATTCTATCAATGCCGAAGGAACAGGATTTAAAGGTCCTCAAATCAGTGATTTCAACGTACTAACCGGGCCAAATGCTTCGACAAGTTCAAGTGTTCAGATTATAAATGGGAATGTTACCCGTGAAGTTTCTTACACATTTACGTATGTTCTTTCAGCGTCAAAAGAAGGTAGCTTTACCATCCCTCCGGCGACAATAACCTATGATGGTAAACTATTCACATCCAATGCTGTTAAAATCCAGGTAGTGAGCGGAGGACAACAGACCCAGCAGGGGAAATCTTCAGTTCAGCAGGGTACCGGAGAATCTGTGGATGTTTTTCTTCGTGCGGAAGTAAGTAATGCAACACCCCATCTTGGCGAACAGATTATCATTTCCTACAAACTTTATTTCAATAATCAGATTTCAGGCCACGATGGGTTTCAGAAAATATCATCATTTCCTGGATTTTGGGTGAAGGATTTGTTGACCAATCAACGCGAGATACCGACAAAAACTGAAGTTTTCAAAGGAAAGCAATATAATGTAGCCGAAGTACGCCGGTTTGCGCTGTTTCCACAAAGATCAGGAAAAATTGAAATTCAACCGGCGGAAACCGAACTTACAGTCCGTGTTCGGACTGATTCCCGCCGTAGGACTTCTGATCCGTTTTTCGATAGTTTTTTCAATGATCCGTTCTTCAATACACGGGCAAAAGACATTGACAAAATACTGCACTCAAATGGTCTTACTATTGATGTAAAACCTTTACCCACAAAAGACCAACCGGTAGATTTCAGCGGTGCGGTAGGAAAGTTTTCTCTAAAAACTGAAATTGACAATACTGAAGTAAAAGCCAATGAACCCATCTCAATCAAATTAACCATTCAGGGTAGTGGCAACATCGAATTGTTTGATTTGCCAAAGTTTTCCTTTCCACCTGATTTCGAAGTGTTTGATCCTGAAATCAAATCGGATATTAAGGTTTTGCCGTCAGGTGTTTCAGGTACCCGTGTCTTTGAGTATCTCGTTATACCCCGCAACCCCGGAACTTTCAAAATTAAGCCAATCATATTTTCATATTTTGATATTACCGGCGCACGCTATGTTACACAGCAAACACCTGAATACAACATTACAGTTGAAAGGGGGGATGGCGCCTCATCGGTTGTAACTTACAGTGGAACTGTTCGTCAGGAAGGTATTCAGATAATTGGTTCAGATATTAGACATATTAAGTTGCCGCCATACAAGTTTCAACCTGTTGGCACTTTTTTCTTTCGTTCCAGAACTTATTTTGTTTTTCTGATTCTTCCGCTTATTTTGGTTATCGTTATTTTAATTGTCTGGCGAAAACAAATGAAAAAACGATCCAATACCGATCTGATGAAAACCCTGCGTGCAACAAAAATTGCCCGTAAACGACTCAAACAGGCTTTTACCTTCATGAAAGAGAATAAGGAAAATGAATTTTATATCGAAATATCCAGGGCTTCATGGGGTTACCTTAGTGATAAACTAAATATTCCTCTTGCCGAGCTTTCAATGGATAACGTTAAAACTAAACTTACAGCAAAAGATATTCAGGAAGATACTATCAACCAGTTTATCGAGAATTTGAACCAAACAGAATATGCCCGTTTTGCTCCCGGTAGTAAATCTGAAAATATGGAAAAAATATATTCCGGTACAATAAATATCATTAGTAAACTGGAAAAGGAACTAAAATAACTTTTACTCAAAATGAGAAAACTGTGGGTATTTACATTATTTCTGTTATCATTTCACAGTATGGCCGAAGATCATGTGCTTCTGATGGAGCAGGCCAATAAATACTACAATGAGGGCGAAATACTTTCAGCCATCGAAACTTATCAAACTGTCCTCAGTACCGGTTTTGAATCAGTTGGATTGTATTATAATCTGGGAAATGCTTACTTTAAGACCAACAATTATCCAATGGCCATCCTGAATTATGAACGGGCACGCAAATTGGCTCCCAACGACCAGGATATCCTTTTCAATCTGGAAATGGCCAATAGTCGCATTGTTGATAAAATTGAACCTCTGCCCGAGTTCTTCATGGTAAGGTGGTGGAAAATACTTGTTAATGCCAGGTCAACAGATCAGTGGGCACATATCAGCATAATTACTTTTTTGCTTTTTCTGCTTATGCTGCTTTTCTTTTTACTGTCAAAACTAATCTGGATGAGGAAACTAAGTTTTTGGGCCGGAATAATCTTAATGATCTTTTTTATCGGATCCGTTGTGCTTGCAAACCAACGTTACCAGACATTTAAGCTAAAAGCAGAAGCAATTGTGTTTACCCCCACTGTTACAGTGAAAAGTTCTCCACGTGAAAATAGCACCGATATTTTTGTAATTCATGAGGGGATAAAGGTTAGCATAACTAATCAGGTGGGTGAATGGGCTGAAATTAAAATCGCAGATGGTAGTAAGGGCTGGGTGAAAGAATCAGATTTTGTAAGGATTTAGCACTGTCTTTTAAAGGCCATAACAGAATTTAGCCAGAAAATCAATTATAAAAAAGGCTGCTTCAAAAGTCTTCTTTTTCATTGGTATATTGAAATTTAAAAAAACTTTTGAAACAGCTACCCCTTTTTTTATCAATTATTGTTTACAGCCCAAATTCAGTTTTTAAATCTTTTGGTAAACCGTTTTTGTTCATCAGGATAAAGCCAGTATTCAATTTTACAAAAGAAGGAGTCAGGTGAAGGATTTTATTGCCGGTTTCACATACTTTTAATGCTGTAAAATACTGATTTTCCAATTTATCCTGGCTCAACCCGACAATCAGCAGATAATCCAGATCTTTTTTCGTCATTGTTTCGTAAGCCATTTGACGTTCAGCATCTGAGATTTCTTTTTCCGGAAAAGGAGCAAAGCTTTTTTCCTCCCCTTCAGCCGGATTGGTAAAATTTTCAAGTTTCTCCATAGGGACAAGTGCAACATTTTCTTCTGCATAAATCATTTCAACTGGTAAATTTCCGTACCAGACTATCGTGTGTCCGGCATTTATTGATCCTCGCATGGCATTTTGGATTTGATCCGAAAGTACATTAAAAGCAAGGCTTTTATTCCAATTGTTTTTTGCAGGAACTTCGATTTTCTCATTTGGTTTGCTCCTGCTATCGGAGGTAAGAATTACAAAATCAGAAGTTTTGATACCTGAAGATTCTGCAAATGTCTTGGCATCGTATTCAGTGTTATTGTATGAAAACTTGTAACGCGGTTCTCCGAGATAGCGCGACAATGCTGCATTGTAAGTGTTTTGCCATCTTTCAGAGAAATCTCCTTCTTGTTTTTCCATCACCATTTGTAATGTTCCCCTCAATATGGCATCCATTTCTCCTGAACGGGCATCTGTTGGTTTTTGTTCTGATTTCATGAACATTTCTTCCGGAACCATTCCATATTTGTCCAATAGAGCTAATACATCGGGAGCGATCAGTTTTTCATCTATACGTACTGCTCCCTTGGAGTTAAAATAAGCATCAGCTTTAAGTTGATATGCAGCCCGGATAAAATGCATTTCGGAAAGATCGATTTCGGGTTTTCCGCTTTTTATCCATTCAGCTTCCAATAAGGCAATCCCAGCGTTGCTCCAACAAGATGCAGGTCGCTGTAAATCTTTTGTAGAACTGGTTTTGATCTGTTTAATAATGCTAAGATCATAAAACTTTTCCTGAGCCTGTGCCATTGATGTAAAGCTGAGCACCAAAAATATCGGAATGGCATAAATGATTAATTTTCGCATAACTAAAGTATTAATGATTAATGATTTGACTTTGATTCAATTGATATTGTTTCTGCAAAAGTATAATTAAAAACAAATTTCCCTTCAAATATTGTGCAAACAATTTAAAACCTGTCCCGGATGGATGTTTTTTGAATTAGTTAAGATTGACCTTTTCAGGTCAGGAAATTTTTGAAACAAAAAGTCAGAATAAGGTTTCAGATAGCATTTTTGTATTCCCGCTATTTAAAATCAATTTATATTGAGAGAAAAGTGAGCACTGTATGAGTTTTTTTTTCAATTTTGTTCTGTGAAATTTTAGATAAAAATGAAGCAGTTTTAATGCTGAAACTACACACCGTAAACTGATTACGTAAAACCTAAAACTGATTTTCAGACAGATGGTTTAAAATGTGGATTAATTTTGTTTGATTTTATCACAGTCTGAAAGTGTTGATTAAAGGTAAGAATAATCATTCGGTTTAATTAAAAGCAGTATTTTAGTGCCACATTTTTTTTCCAACGATTTGCATAAAAGAGTAAAAATTATACTAATCAAATTTTCATAACATGAAACGTAAACTTTTACAATTGAGCTTATTAACGATTGTTTTTGGGTTGACAGGGCTCATTGTTGCATCTGGCTATGTTGCTTCAGATCAGCCTGCATCATCAAAAAGTAATAAGGGAAATGCCGGAGCTATGGAGTACCTTCATCAGATCAGAAGCAATCAGATAACTGGTGAAATTAATTCAAATGATGTATTACAGGCCAGAGAGCAAGCCGAAAAAGATCATTTGAAATCAGGAAATGCATTAGGGCTCGAATGGAATTTTGTTGGTCCGGATAACGCTCCGGGACGTGTCAGAGCAATGATTTTTGACAAACAGGATGCTACTGCAAAAACTATTATTGCTGCAGGAATAACTGGAGGCCTGTGGAAAACAACAAATCTGGGTGCTACCTGGAATAAAATTAATACAGCCAACCAGAATCTATATGTTTCCTGTCTTGCTCAAACTGCAGACGGGACACTTTATGCCGGTACCGGAGAGTATTTTTGTGCCGTAGGGGAAACATACACCGGAGGTTTGGTTGGACAAGGTTTGTTTAAGTCAACCAATGGTGAGGATTTTTCGGTCATTAGCGGGACTGAACCACAGATAACCACCAATAACGACACCGTTGACTGGGCATACATAAACAAAATCGCAGTAGATAAAAATAGTGGCCGAGTCTATGTGGCTACAAATGCAGGTCTTTGGTATTCTAACGACGGAAACAACAACTGGGCAAAACTAAACAAGTATTACCTTGACACAATGACTTACAATGTGACCCTGTTTGTTGATTCAACTGTTATGTGTGATTCTTACGAAGTTGTCGGAAACAACATCATCATGCAAAATCCACAGTATAATCAGGCTCAGGTAGATACTACAAGTTACACCAAAGAAAATCAGACTCCTTTAAGAACTGTTATGGAATTTGGAAAAATCAATTGTTCCGATGTTGAAGTTGGTGCCGACGGAACTGTGGTTGCTACATTTGGAGATTTGGTTTACATTGCCGATGGCAGTGATAACATGATTTTCACGAATAAGTCGGGAACACCGGCAAACCCAGCTTTGATTACCCGCGAAGATCGTCACTTCACCACAACACTTATCGCTGTGGATACCATTGGAACATCTGCTTCCAGAACAATTACCTTCAATCAGATAACCAACTATGTGCCAGATCCGGCTCTTGGTCGTCCAAGTCCTCTGGCAAACAATCCGGATAGAGCAAACGTGGCTTTTGCACCATCTGATGAAACCGGTAATATTATCTATGCAGTAAGTACGCAGGCAGGTTTTCTTTATAATGTTTATATTTCAGAAGATAAAGGTGAAACATGGGAAATCATCTTGCCCGGCGGATCAACAACCCTGCGTCCATTCAATGGAACTGCCTGTTTCAATAATGCCTTCGAGGTTTTCCCGAATGATCCGTACAAAGTTTTACTCGGAGGATTGACCATGTGGTTAGGTCAGAGAATTACCGGAACTTCAGGTTTCTTTGACTGGGGTCTGGGTCCTGTAACAGCTTATTTGCCTTCAGGTCACCATGTTTACGAATTTCAACCCGGAACAAATAATAAAATTGCTGTAGCAACCAACAATGGTATTTATTATGGAACTGTTGAAGCTGGCTCGAATGACTTTATTGGTATCAACCGTAATTTTGCCATTACTCAAAGCTATACTGTAGGCGTAGGTG
>RZYY01000123.1 GCA_009930115.1 Sphingobacteriia bacterium
CTGCTGGTGGCTGGCAGTGAGCGCCTGCTCCAATATAGTGAGGCTTGCAAGGTCAGTCAGTTGCAGAGCATCGGTTTTGTGAAGCAGGCTGAAATCCACGATTACAAAGTCCTGGGCCGGGGTAGGTGCATTATGCCTTTTATTGAAATATTTTGAAAGTTTTTAAGCCAACCCGCTGATGGGTACCTGCCCTTTTTTAAAACAATATAACCAACTACATTATCAGACAAACCGGAACCGACTACTTTACTGCAATATAAATTGCTGAAATTCCTCCCAAAAGCGGAAATGCTTTCACTTTTGAAAAACCGGAAGCTGATAAGAAGGCCGAAGCCTCATGGCAGTTCCAATAGTTGGAAGCTGAATGCGCCAGATACCGGTAAGCGCCATAATGACCTGAAATGATTCCGCCGATTGGCACAGTTATCCATTTCATGTAGAAATGAAAAAGTGATCTGAAGAGTTTGTTTGTTGGCTGGCATGTTTCAACAATAACAAGACGGCCACCGGGCTTCAGGACGCGTAGAATTTCCTTTAAAAAAGTATCCCTGTCGGGGTTGTGAAAAGTAAGGTTACGAAAGGCAAAAGCGATACCTGCAACATCAAAACGATTTTCAGAAAATGGCAAATCTGCAACATCTCCGTGAATAAAGTTGATCCCCTCAATTCCTGATTTCCGTGCTTTGATCTTTGCCCGTTCAAGCATTGGAGGGCTGTAATCAAGTGCTGAAACAACTGTTGCGGGCGTGGCAGATTTTCTGAGTCGCAATGCCAGATCACCGGTACCCGTACAAAGATCGAGCACTTCTTTTGGATTTCCACTGAGACATTCAACAGCAGCTCTTTTGCGCCATTTCTCATCCATCCTCAGCGTAAGAATACGATTGAGCAGATCGTAGGATGGCGGTACTGCCTTAAACATTTTAAGCAAAGGTCTTTTTTCTGGATTATGGGTCATTTTATGCACGATTTTGCTGATTCAACACTAACTTCCCGGGCAACAAAGATCAGCAAGTAAATTGTTTAAAACTAAAAAAGTTCAAATTAATTTGATATTTTTATTTTTAAATAGAAATCGGTGATAAATACTGTTTTGTAAGTGAAATCTCAAAAACCGGAGAAAAGACTTGTTTTCAGCATGTGTCATTTTCTTACCATCATCATAAAAAATTTTACCTGAAAAAATAAAGAGCCGATTTTTCCCTATTTTAGCGCCATTAATCCTAATGTTATTTATACTATGTTTAAAAGATTTCTTACATTGCTTATGTTGCTCTCAACAGGATTATTCCTGCATGCAGGTCCGGTTGATGAGCTTGTAAAAAACTCCGGAAATGCTGATGATTACAAAGGTAGCAACCTTTTGATACTGTTCGACAGTACCAGAGTGGATGTGCAGGAAACCGGCCTGAGTCATTTTCATATGCATACACTTACAAAGATTCTGACTACCAGGGGCGCTACCGATCAAAGGGTTATAAACATTGATTATGACCCGCTTTCAGCGGCACTTGAAATCAGAATGGTTAAAATTTACAGGAAAGACGGATCAGTTGAAAATTTAGATCCCGGGAAGGTGCTGGATTATCCGGCTCCGGCAAGAGCAATCTATTGGGGAGCACGTCAGCAAATGATTGAAATTGGCAGACTCGAACCAGGCGACGCCATCGAACTCAGGTATTTCAAAAAAGGATTTACCTATGCATTACTCGCAGCAGGAGACGACGACGAGCGTTTTATCCCACCCATGCGTGGTCATTATTACGACATTGTTCCTTTCTGGAGCAGCCACCCTACACTCGAAAAAGTTTACATCACCCGGCTTCCTGCTGATAAACCGCTTCAATATGAGTTTTACAACGGTGAATGTAAAACTTCACTCCGCTTTGTTGACGGAAAGCATGAGTACACTTTTTCCAAAAAAGACATCATGCCGGTTAAAACCGAACCAAACATGGTTGATTTGTTCGATGTAGCCCCGAAACTTCTATTGAGCACCAGTCCTGACTGGGAAGCTAAATCGCGCTGGTTTTACGGAGTAAATGAGGATTACGGAAGCTTTGAATCTACTCCTGATGCCCAACAATTTGTAAATGAATTGCTCAAAGAAGCAAAAACGGAAATGGACAGCGTGTCCATCCTTACTCACTGGGTAGCCGATAATATGCGTTATTCAGGCATTTCGATGGGTAAAGGTGAAGGTTTCACACTTCACAACACCGAAATGAATTTCCGTGACCGCTGCGGGGTTTGTAAGGACAAAGCAGCCTTGCTCATCTCATTCCTCAGAATGGCCGGATTCGAAGCTTACGCAGCAATGACGATGGCCGGATCACGTATCGAAGACATTCCAGCCGACCATTTTAACCACAGTGTTACCGTAGTAAAACTGTCGGATGGCAAATATCATCTTCTCGACCCCACATGGGTACCGTTTGTGAGAGAGTTATGGTCAAGTGCCGAACAACAGCAGAATTACCTGATGGGACTGCCCGAAGGTGCAGACCTGAAAATTACCCCTGTTTCACCCCCCGAAAATCATTACCTGAAAATAAAAGCAAATACCGAAATCAAAGCTGATGGGACTCTTACCGGTAGTCTTGAGCTGGAAGCTGAAGGACAGACTGATGCTGCTGTCAGGGGAATATTTACCAGATCTTATATGTCAGAATGGGATAAAGGCCTTGAAGCCGAATTGCTCAGGATTCACCCGGCAGCAAAAATTATTTCAGCAGAATATGGCAATCCCATCAATTATATGGATGGTCCTATCAACATCAAAATCAACTTTATCATTCCCGGCTATAGTTTTACAGGAAGTAACGAAATGATTTTTACACCTTTACTTGCAACTCATTTTATGAGCCGCGCCATGGGACATCTTTACATGAACACAACTATCGAAGAACGTAAATATAGTTTTCGTGACCGCTGCAGCCGACTTGTCGAACTTGAGGAAACGATCACTATTCCGTCAGGTTTCAAACCTGTTTTGCCCGATGTGAACACCACACTTGACGGGGTTTATGCAAGTTACACCGGAGGTTATTCCCTGAAAGGCAATACAATCGAACTCAAACAAAAGGTGATACTCGAAAAAAGAATATACGAGAGCAGCGACTGGCAGGAAGTCAGACCTGTGGTTAAAGCACAGCAAGACATGGCTGAATTGCCCATCGTCCTCAAAAAATAACTTCCACTAAAAAAATTTCATTCATCATTAACTTGTAAATATTCGAAAAAATGAAACATATCATATTGATTTTAGCCACTTTATTCATTTCTGCTACCGCTTCTGCCCAGTATGAAGCAGCCGATGCCGTATTCGAAAAATTAATACGGGAATACACCTATGAAAATGACGGTAGTACCAGTTTCAGAGAATACAAACAACTGAAACTGCTCACCCACCAATCGTTCAACAGATACTACGGTGAAACATTCATTGTGTATAATCCTGATTTTCAAAAGTTAAAAATCAACGATGCTTATACCATTATGGCAAATGGCAGGAAAGTAGTTACACCTGAAAATGCTTTTAATGAAGTTTTACCACGTAGCGCATCACGATCAGCAACAGCCAATCATCTTCGCGAAATGGTGGTAACCCACACTGCCACCGAGCTTGGAGCTACTATTTATCTTGATTACACAATAATTACCAGCAAAGATTTCCTCCCGGGATTGATGGAATCGATTATTATTCAGGAATCATCCCCGGTTGAAAACATGGAAATCATTGTAAAAGTTCCTGCTGATATGGAACTCAGCCATCGCATGACAGGGCTCAGAACAGCACCTGAAATTCTGCTGGTAGGTAATCAGAAAGTTTATTCCTGGAAATTCTCAGGATTGCCTGCTTCGCCTAAAGAATCTTTCAGGGGAAAAACCCTGCCGGCAGCTCCTCGACTTACTTTCAGCACAGCCAGCAATACAGAGGCACTGGTTAAATGGATCACACGCCAGTCAGCATTCGATTTTAAGCTAAACGAACAAATGAAAGCATTCGTTGAAAAAATTAAAAATCCATCCGACGAAATCAAAACACTGCTCGATATTCAAAAAGCTGTGGCAATTGACATGTTCACCGAGCAATATGAACCCATCCTGACAGGATTCAGCACAAGAAATCTTTCAGAAATCATGGCAAGCAATGGAGGAAATAAACTTGAAAAATCCGTGTTACTCGCTGCACTGCTGCAGGAAGCAGGTTTCAAAGCTTTCCCCGTTTTTGTTTTCCCGGAAAGTCTCCTCGATCCCCATGCAGGAAACCTGAAAGTTATTGATGATATGCTTGTCATGACAGAAACCAAGGGATTTGGAACAATTTACCTTTCAGTTGTGTCAACCAACCCTCAATGCCTTTCTTACTCCCATCATGAGGATATTTTCGTCCCTCTTGACAAAAATTCCGGTTATGAACCGATTAATCAGAATAATACGAAGAACACCATTAACCTTTCTGCAAAAATTACCCTTGATGGGGACTTGAAACCCTCCGGTCAGATCAACCTTGAACTTGACGGAATTGCCAATCCTTTCCTTTCACTTCAGGAAGACAAAGGTTCAATGAAATCTCAATTGTCAGGCGGTCTGATAAAAGCCGGCGAAGACATTACAGTAGTCAACAGTAATGTTGCCAAATCGGAAATAACCATCAAAATCACCGGTGATAAAGCTGCTGAAGAGCATCTTGGTTATTATCGCTGGATGCTCCCCGTTATCAAAAGTGGTTTTGATCGCTGGCACATCAATTATCTTGAGAATGAACGCATAGACCCGTTTGTCATACCATATCCTCTCAGCGAAAAATATACATTTTCCATCGAAATTCCCGAAGGATATATTTTTGCAAACCTTCAATACAACAACCGGATTAGAAGTAGTGCAGGCGCAGTCAGCATCGAAATTAAGCCTAAAAACAATAAACTTGAAATCACCCGTGAAATCAGCATCAGCAAAACCACTGTTTCACCTGCTGACTATGAAATCTTCAGAGAAATGATTAACCTGTGGCTTGATAAAAATCTGCAAACAGTTGTTTTTAGAACAGCCAATTAGCCTGTTATCATTTTTAAACTTTGCTGCACAGTAAAACACAGCATTTTTTAAGATTTGATATCAGGTCTATCATCTCATCCGAAAAACAAATCTTTACAATATAGCATTTGAGGTCGGTGGCATTTTATCTGTCACCGGCCTCTTTGTTGTTTTCAGGTTTCGAATCATTTGACAGTTTAACCATAATGAGAAATTTGAAAAAGTTTACCTGACATTATTGGCTTTTTCAGATGGATTTCCAGCCAGACTTAAATAAAAAAGACAGCATGGTTAACTCCCGGAAAAATTTCAGAAAAAGCTTCATCACCAAAACGATAGAAACTGGTCTTATTAATAAAACAAACCTTTCAAATATGACTTTGTAATTTCTTCTTTCGGATTTTCAAAAAATTCATCTGCTGTACCTTGTTCAATAATTTCGCCCAGATACATAAATATCACATGGTCGGCTATCCTTTTAGCCTGACGGAGAATGTGCGTTACAAGAACAATGGTGTAATGAAGTTTTAGCTCTTTAAATTTTTCTTCAATAGTCTGACTGGAAACGGGATCCAGCGCTGATGTGGGTTCGTCGGCCAGAATAATTTCCGGATCAACAGCCAGTCCCCTGGCAAGGCAAAGCCGCTGCTGCTGTCCAATAGATAATTTCCCTGCAGGTTCTTTCAACCTGTCTTTCACTTCATCCCACAAATTAACCTCCCGCAGGTAATGTTCCACACGTTTGTCGAGAAAACGCTTTTTCTTCCTTCCGCTGATGCGTAAACCGTAAGCGATGTTGTTGTAAATGCTCATGGGCAAAGGATAAGGCCGTTGTGCCAGCAAACCCATCTTTTTTCTTATGCTGGTAATATCATCAGTGGTAGTAAGAATGTTGCAACCATCAATCATGATAGTCCCATTTACTTTCGCATCAGGATTAAGATCGGTAAGCCGGTTCAGGCTTTTCATCAGTGTGGTTTTCCCGCATCCTGACGGTCCCATGATTACCGTGATCTGACGTTCGGGAATCATCGCATTTATGTCCTTTAAAATGTGTTGTTTACCATAATACAGGTTAAGGTTATTGATAGTAATCTTGGGATTGTTCATGACTAGAAATTAATTTTATTTCCCTGGTATTTCCTACTGAAATATCTGGTTATAATACTGATAAACAATATGATAAAAATAAGAATAACCGCAGCAGCATAGGCACGTTCTCTCACCTCCGGTATAGGCGAACTCAACTGAAAGAAAATAGCCAGCGGTAGTGTAGCTGTAGGTTGGCTGAGCGATGTCGGAATGTAATCAGTGTATCCTGTAGTAAAAAGAATAGCGGCTGCATCCCCGATTGCACGGCCAAATGAGAGTAGGACTGCTGTTATCACTCCCGGAACCGACTGTTTAAGAAATACCTTGTAAGCAGTCTCCGACTTTGTTGAACCAAGTGAATATGCCGACTCCAGCAATCCGTGCGGAACTGAGTGCAACACTTCATCTATTCCTCTTACCATAATCGGGATAATGAACAATGTTACAGTAATGATCCCGGCAAGCAATGATGCTCTTATGCCAAAAAAAACCATGATGGTAAAACCAAAAGCGCCATAAACAATCGAAGGAACACCCCATAGAAGGTCCATCACAAACCGTATGGCATTGACAAGCATTTTGTGCCTGACCAGATGCACATTCATGAAAAGCGCCAGGGGTAAACCAAAAAGCAATGCCAGCAGCGTTGATCCAACAGAAAGATAAACCGAACCAATGATCGCATTGCTTATGCCACCCTCCCTGCCAAAATAGAAACCTCCTTTGGGAGTGCTGGTTATCATCTCCCAACTCAAATGGGGCATTCCGGTGTAAATAACGCTGAAAAATATTAAAAACAGAGAAGCAGCGATAATGAACGTTGAACAAAACATAAGCACCCTGAAAAACCTCTCTTCTGATTTTCTCCAATCCATGCTACTGAAATTTTTCGGACCGAATAACGACAACCCTCGACAAAAAATGGAAACAAATCACAATCACAAAAAGAATCAGCGCTGCCAGCATCAGCGCTGAATCATAAAGGGGTACTGAGAGCATCTCTCCGTAGTTATTCGCAATCAGCGCTGGAAGAGGATAACCGGGGTGAAAAATACTCTTCGGAATTTGGGTTACGTTACCAACAACCATAAGTACAGCAATGGTTTCACCAAAAGCACGCGACATTCCCAGTGCAAATGACGAAACGATGCCCGGCATGATTTTCCTGATAAGCACCAGCTTTATGGTCTGCCATTTTGTAGCTCCGAGTGACAAGGATGCTTCTTTAAGCTCGACCGGAATATTTTGAAAAAGCTCAATTAAAATGTTGAGGATAAAAGGAATAATCATTATGGCAAGGACAACGGAACCGGCAAGAATGGAATATCCTGAAACTGTTTTGCCAAAAAGCGGTCCGGCATATTTTGAAATAGCAGGAACAATTACTAAAATTCCCCAAACACCAATTATTACTGAAGGAATACCTGAAAGCAAATCAATCACGGGATGCATCAGGTGAAGTACCCAACGCCTGGCATACTGTGTAAGATGAATTGCGGTGAGCAAACACACAGGTGCTGCAATCAACAAAGCGAGAACAGTTACCCATAATGAGCTGATTATAAAAGTATAAAATCCAAAATGACCGGACATCGGTTTCCATTCCCTTGAAAAAAGCAAAGACAAGACTGAATGATCTGACAACAAGGGTAATGATTTGCAGGCCAGGCCGGCAAACAATAGCAAAGGAACAACCATAACAACCACCAAACTACATAACATCCATGCGGAGTGCATCCTGTTACGCAAATGCCTTTCAATATTGAACCTGCGAAGATTCATTTCAGTTTTTCCAGTTGTTCTTCAATTTTGTCATCTGAAAATTTCACATAACCGGCCTCTGCGACAAACTGCTGCCCATCTTCGAGTATCCATTTCAAAAAAACTTTTACCAGATGTTTTTCCGGTTTTCCTTTCGATACAAGGTACAGATCACGGGCAGGAGGTGACGGGTATCTCTGGTCGGCAATCGCAGCAGAAACTTCGTCAAGTGTTTCATAAAAGTTTTCGTGTGGATCAATCAAACCGTTGTTATTAAGGTCAATCGGAATGATCTCAAGTCCTTCATAGTTTTTTCTGCTGTTTATATCATACGCATAAATTACGTTGTTAAAGCCCATGCCGAACTTATCGCTTTTTACCGCGTCTGCAATACCCGGATCTCCAAAAACCCCAATTCCACAAAGACATTCCTGGTTCTCCCCCAGAAATTGCCCCCAGATTTCAGCTGCACCACATGCATCAGAACGTGTGTAAACAATAATTGGATGTTCTTCACCTTTTATCCCCGGAATCTGATTCCAGTGTTTAATGGTCTGATCCAAATAAATGCTTTTCAGCGTTGCTTCTGAGATGCCGTATTTTCTTATCTCTTCAGCATAAGGATTGGATGCATTATAAGTTCCAAGCACAGCATCCCTGGTTACTGCTATCCACCAGGCACCTTTCCCGGTTTCCGGTGGTGTAATCTCGCGTGAGAACATTGCCAGATCCACCATTCCGGACAAGACATCAGCCATCCCTTTGCCGGCACCACCGGCACTAATGTCAATCCTGACTTTTGGATGAACCTTTCGAAATTCCTCAGCCCACCTCACCGTTAAAGGATAAAGGGCAAATGCACCTGAAACAGAAATGGTTCCCTGTAATTCTTCACCTTCAGTGTGGTCAGGCTTTTGCGCAGAACCACATCCCATGAGAAGAAGCATTACCAATAGCCATACAAATAAAAATACTGAAATCACCGGAAATTTTGTTTTCATCACCTGTTTGCATTAAATCAAAATATTTTTCAGCATTCAACTTAAAAATTACAAGTGCAAAATTATCCTGCCGGGATTCATCCAGCAACCCGTTAAATACCCCATTTAAAAGGATATTAAAACATATTTAACCAGTGGGTATTTATACTTACCAGGGTGTTGAGGTCTTCTTCACAAAACAATGTCCTTACTTATGAGAAACCGCCTTTAGAAAGGAAAACCAATCAGGAAGCAGAAAATACAATTTGCTGCCAGAATTACTTTTTCTTCAAAGAACTCTTCGCATCGTATTATTATCCTGAAGAAAAACGATAATTTGGTTAAATGATCCTGATTTTAGTTCTGGAGGATCGGCATAATCAAAACCTGGTTCCGAATTTTGTAGAATTGCAGAAGAAACTACACCCTGACTAAGCAGGCTGTAAACATTTGTCAGGGTCGTCAGTAAACTTATCTTATCCGAATTTGATCCTAACCTGAAAAGTACCAGGTCCAGAAAAATCAATTGACTGACAAATAATTTGATTGGACAAATCTTTGTCGGGCAGGTACTAATCATTTTTTGAAAAATGCATCAGAGTATCGAAACCCGGGAGGATTGTATGAGCAAAAAAATAGACTAAAAGATTTACCCGTCAGCGGGCTAATAATCTTGTTTTCAGATGCACAAGTAAAACACCACCCATTGATTTGCTGTTGGATTGACCTGTTTATCAAC
>RZYY01000124.1 GCA_009930115.1 Sphingobacteriia bacterium
TAAAAGGTACTCCGGGGATAACAGGCTGATCACTCCCAAGAGCTCACATCGACGGAGTGGTTTGGCACCTCGATGTCGGCTCGTCACATCCTGGGGCTGAAGAAGGTCCCAAGGGTTCGGCTGTTCGCCGATTAAAGTGGCACGCGAGCTGGGTTCAGAACGTCGCGAGACAGTTCGGTCTCTATCTGTTGTGGGCGTTGGAAACTTGAGAGGAGCTGACTTTAGTACGAGAGGACCGGGTTGGACAAACCTCTAGTGTGCCTGCTGTAGCGCCAGCTGCACCGCAGGGTAGCTACGTTTGGATGAGATAAGTGCTGAAAGCATCTAAGCACGAAACTCGCCTCAAGATGAGGTTTCCTTTAAGGGCCGTTCAAGACCAGGACGTTGATAGGCTGCAGGTGTAAAGGTGGTAACATCAAAGCCGAGCAGTACTAATTGCCCAAACGCTTTCTACAGTCGTGATCTGATTTTTTGATTCAGATTAATGTATTTTCTTTCTTATATATGTCTAATGATATTTAAAATCTTATGGTGATTTTAGCGGTGGTGTTCACCTCTTCCCATTCCGAACAGAGAAGTTAAGCCCACCAGCGCCAATGATACTGCCAACAGGTGGGAAAGTAGGTCGTCGCCAATCTCTTTAAACCCTGACCACGGTCAGGGTTTTTTTTTATTTGAACAGATGATTATTTTTGTTTCATATCCAATTTTTATTAGTGTTTTTTAGTTAAATCATTGACAACTCTTCTTTAATTTGCAAATCATGGAAAATTTGGTAATTGATGCGAATTTGAAATACAAAGTAAAAGATATTAGTCTCGCTCAATGGGGAAGAAAAGAAATAGAAATCGCTGAAAAGGAAATGCCAGGACTAATGGCTATCCGAAAAAAGTATGCCTCAGAAAAGCCACTGTTGGGTGTTCGCATATCAGGTTCACTGCACATGACCATTCAAACAGCTATATTGATTGAAACACTCGTTGAACTTGGTGCTAATGTACGATGGTCAAGCTGCAATATTTTTTCCACTCAGGATCATGCTGCAGCTGCTATTGCTCAACGCGGCATACCGGTTTTTGCCTGGAAAGGTGAAACATTGGATGAGTACTGGTGGTGCACCGCTCAGGCCCTCACTTTCCCCGACGGAAAAGGACCTCAGCTTGTGGTAGATGATGGTGGCGATGCTACGCTGCTGATTCACAAAGGATATGCCATCGAAAATAATCCTGAACTTTTAAAGAATAAAGGGGCAAATGCCGAAGAGCGGGCAATAATGCGATTGCTTCAAAAGACATATATTGAGAATCCGAATAAATGGCACATAACTGCAAAAGAATGGCGCGGGGTTTCTGAGGAAACCACAACTGGTGTTCACAGGCTGTACCAGATGAAAGAGAAAGGTGTATTGCTTGTTCCCGCAATCAATGTGAATGATTCAGTTACAAAATCAAAATTTGACAATCTTTATGGTTGTCGCGAATCACTTGCTGATGGCATCAAGCGTGCTACTGATATAATGATCGCAGGAAAAGTCGTTGTTGTTTTAGGTTATGGTGATGTCGGAAAAGGTTCGGCAAAATCAATGCGTGCTTATGGCGCTCGGGTTTTAATTACAGAAATTGACCCGATCAACGCACTTCAGGCGGCTATGGAAGGCTTTGAAGTTACAACCATTGAGGATGCGCTGAAAGAAGCTCAGATCTTTGTTACTGCTACCGGAGACAGAGATGTAATTACCCTCGAACATATGAAAAAAATGAAAAATGAATCTATCGTTTGCAATATAGGTCATTTCGATAATGAAATTCAGGTTGAAAAACTTGACAGCGACCCCACAGTTACTAAAGAAAACGTGAAACCACAAGTTGATCGTTATCATTTTGAAGATGGTCATACGATTTATTTACTTGCCGAAGGCCGATTGGTTAATCTGGGGTGCGCAACAGGTCATCCTTCATTTGTTATGAGCAATTCATTCAGTAATCAAACCCTTGCACAAATCGATTTGTGGAAGAACAGGGATATTTATGATATTGATGTTTACCGGTTGCCTAAAATTATTGACGAAGAAGTAGCAAGACTTCATCTTCAACATCTTGGCGTAAAATTAACCAAACTTACACCTGAACAGGCTGAATATCTCGGGGTTCCGGTAGAAGGTCCTTTCAAACCAGACCATTATCGTTATTGATAAAATCTCAGGGTAAAACTGTTTGTCCTATTGATGTCATCAGTATTTACCAGTGACAACAATGACTATTTTGTTACCCTCTGAATAAACGGCTAGTTGGAAATTGTCAATGCGTTACCGTCATAAAAGGTCTGGTAGGATACAAGAGGGTATTTCGATGGTCCGTTTTGTACTGAACCATCCAAAATTAGCCATTTTGAACCTGTGCAGGTATCATTGATAAACAACCCGTTATCTTCAACAATAACCCGGCTGCAAATTTTTACATTGCCTGAAGTAAAGAAACAACAACTATCCGGTTTGTAAGTAGGTGTTCTCTCATATGCTTTAAACTCATCCATTGTCAGCCGGTACACCAATATCCCGCGGCTTGGCTCATTTGCATTCAGATAAACATATCCGCCCGGACTGTTTAGTTCGATATACTCAGTCGCATCCGGATAAATGGTGATATTAACGTAACCTGTCTGGATAGGCGGGTCATCATCTTCATTACAGGAAACTATTATTGCTACAGATGCTGTAATCATCAAAAAAAATAAACCATTTAAAAAGTTCGTTTTTAATAACATAATGATCGAAAATTAAGATGGTACTTAAATAAAGACTTGTTCAAGCAAAAAATACTTTTGTACAAGTAAAACCGAAACAATTTTTGTCAATGTGAACTATTGCGTAACGGTGAAAATTTCTTAATATTTTTGTGCGCTGTTTAATGAGAAAAGGAAAATTATTTCTGGTGTTTTTGTTAGTAAGCGTATTTCATTTAATAAATAGCGGTTGTGCTAATCAGGTTTTACAGAAGCAAAAAATGCTTGAAAAACAACAGCAAAAACTTGAAAAAAAGCTGATAAAAGACTATCATCTGGCCAGAGAAAGACATTTTAAAATGCAAACACCGGAAACACAATCTCGTATGAAAGCATCCGAAAAAAGATTGAAAAAATATCAGAAAGCTCGAAGGAACAAATAATTTTGCCTGTACTTTATCAGAATAAATTGAAAAGTCTATCCATTTTAAAAGCTGGTTTAACATTACTTATCTATTGGCTGGCCATTTTCGCTCTTCCAGCTCAACAGGAACAATTTAGCTTTGATTTGATTACTTCCGAAAACCGAACGTTGCGAAAAGGTCTGTCACAGAATACCATTTATTCTATGCTGCAGGATCAACAAGGCTATTTGTGGTTTGGTACATGGGATGGGCTAAACAAATTTGACGGCTTGAAATTTACAACCTACAATAAGAAAAATAACCTGAGTAACGAAGTTATTAACTGTTTACTGGAATCAAATGACGGGAATATTTGGATCGGGACTGAAAATGGGCTTAATTTCCTTAATCGTAAGACCGGGGAAATTAAAACTTACTTTAGTAATCCAGAAGATACCATCACTTTAAGTGACAACTGGATCAACTGTCTTTTTCAGTCGCCAACAGGAAAAATTTATATCGGAACACGCAAAGGATTTAATGTGATGGATACGGAAACTGAAAAGATTATGAGGTTCCAAAGCAAGGATGCGGCCAACCGAAGAACAAAGAGTAATAATGTAAGATTTATTGTCCGACATAACAGTGAATACTGGGTTGGAACTGATTTTGGACTTGTCAGATACAATCCGGCCACGCACGAAAATGTCAGATACCTGAACAGACCAAATGATCCCGGAAGTTTAAGCAATAATCAGGTTAATGTTATTTTCACAGAAGATCACAACCATTTATGGATCGGAACAGAAAATGGTCTGAATTTATTGGATGTTAATACCGGTGTCTTTACAATTTTTAAATACAATTCTGCTGATTCTGCTTCACTAAGCCACAATTCAGTCAAAGCTATTTTTCAGGATGATAAAGGGAAAATATGGATTGGAACCGACGGTGGTGGAATAAATATTTTGAATGAAAACCGCACCGGTTTTACACGTATTATGAGTCAGCCGAGTAACCCAAAAAGTTTGAACAACAACAGAGTTTATTCATTTCTTCAGGATAAAACAGGAAATATCTGGGTGGGAACTTTCAAAGGGTTGCATCGCATTGACAGATACAATCGTAATTTTAAGCTATACACGCACAATCCTGATGATCCTAACACAATTGCTAACAATCTTATCTGGTCATTTTGTGAAATTGAACCGGATGTTTTCTGGATTGCCACTGATAACGGGATTACAATTTTTGACAAACTGAAAAATTCATTTTCACATTTAAACCATGAACCTTCACAGCCTGACGGGTTGTCGAGCAATCGAATACGCCCTGTGATAAAGGATATTTATGGTAATATCTGGATTGGGACCCGTGATGCAGGGCTGAACAAATTAGACCCAAAAACCGGAAAATCAATTCATTTTGTTCCATCTATTCAGGACCAGCATACATTAGCTGATAAATTCGTTAACATAATCTATAATGATAAACATGGTAAAATTTGGGTTGGGACCCAAAACGGTCTAAACTGCATCGATCCCTTAACTAATCAGATTAAACTCTATCAGCACGATCCAAACGACAGGAATTCACTTTCAAACAATACGGTTTTTCATATTATGGAAGACAAGCAGGGCACTATGTGGCTGGCTACTTACAGCGGAATCAACCGTTATAACCGAAATAGCGACGATTTTACTGTTTTTTGTCATGAAATTGATGAGCCTGGTTATCTCTCATCAAACCGTTTTTTCTATCTTTTTGAAGACAGCGATAGTAACTTTTGGGTAGGTACACGCGGAGGCGGACTTATGCTTTTCGACAGGCAGAGCGGTAATTTTGTCCGATCCTATTCCACTGATGACGGATTACCCAACAATGTTGTTTATGGCATTCTTGAGGATGATGCAGGAGCATTATGGATGAGCACCAACTGGGGACTTTCCAGATTTGACAGGAAAAAAGAAATCTTCGTTAATTACGATGTGACCGATGGCTTACAAAGTAGTGAATTTAATGCTTTGGCCCTGCTTAAGAGCAGCAGCGGACTGATGTTTTTCGGAGGGATGAACGGTTTTAACATGTTTGATCCTGCAGAAATACAGGGTAATCCAAAACAACCCGACATTTTGATTTCAGGTTTTAAACTGTTTAATGTTGCAAAACCCGGCGAAATCAATCATTCGGATACTCTTTTTCTCAAACCCGGAGAGAATTTTTTTACTATCGAATTTACCGCTCTTGATTTTACCAATCCTTACAAAACACAGTTTGCCTATATCCTTGAGGATTATAATGATAACTGGACTTATGTGGATGGAACCCGCAATTATGCTGAATACACGAAGGTAAATCCGGGTATTTATACTTTTAAAGTCATTGGATCAAACAGCGATGGAGTGTGGAATAATGAAGGAGTTACCATAACAATTATTCTGAGACCTTTTTGGTTTCAAACCCTGTTTTTCCGAATTTTTATGATTGCAGCACTTATTGCTGCCATCTGGTATAGCATTTACCGCAGGTATCGTTTTCTTGAACGAAAAAGCAGAACAGATAACAAAATGTTGCAAATTCAAAACCAATTGCTCGACATCCAGCAAAAAGCCCTTCGCCTTCAGATGAATCCGCATTTCATTTTCAACTCACTTAATTCAATTCAGAGTTTTATCCTGTCAAAAGATACCGATCAGGCTGTCAACTACCTGAGCCGGTTTTCGCAACTCATGCGCATGATTATGACCAACTCAACACAGTCAGTTATTCCTCTCTCCGACGAAATACTTGCTGTAAAACATTTCCTTGAAATTGAGCAACTGCGTTTCGATCAAAAATTTTCCTACTCCATTGAAATTGCTCCTGAAATCGATGAGGAATTTACCGGAGTTCCTCCAATGCTGATTCAGCCGTTTATCGAAAATGCTATAATACACGGACTTTTGCATAAAGAATCTGACGGGAAAATTACGATCATTTTCCAAAAGTCCGGCAATTTTATTCATTGTACCATAACGGACAATGGAATTGGGCGCAAAAAAGCAGAAGAGATAAAAAAACAAGCCGGCTTGAATCAACAATCAAAAGGTATGATGATATCAAAAGAACGGCTTGATTTTTTCAATAAAAACGTTAACGACCAGTTTTCTGTTAAAATTACTGATCTTACCGATGACAAAGGACTTCCTGCAGGTACACGGGTAGAATTAATTATTGCTTACCATGAAATTTAATTCTGTTCATTTCGATAAAAAGTTATTTTTGCAATAATTAATTCACAACGAAACACTTTTTTACGAAGATCACTGCCGTTGATTAAAGCTGTAATCATTGATGACGAAAAACAATCGCGCAATTCCTTAAGCGGATTACTGCAAAGGTATTGCCACAATGTTATGCTTTCTGGCGAAGCTGATGGCGTTTGGTCCGGAATGGAAGTAATCAAAAATACGCAGCCTGACGTGGTTTTTCTCGATATTCAGATGCAGGACGGAAGCGGTTTTAAATTGCTTGAATATCTTGAAAAGATTGATTTTCAGGTAATATTTACAACTGCTTTTGACCAGTTTGCCATAAGAGCATTCAAATACAATGCGTTGGATTATCTCTTAAAACCTATTGTGCCTCAGGACCTTATCAATGCAGTGAATCGTGCCGAACAAATTAAAGAAAAAAAGAAAAGTCTTGAAGGACAAAATCTTGATGAACTTCTTGAAAACATTAAGAAAACTACTGAATCACCAAAGATTATTCTTACCACAGCAGATAAAATTCATCTGATCTCGGTAAACAATATAATAAGGTGCGAATCTGATAATTACTATACCAAGCTTTTTTTTACTGACGGAAATTCTTTGTTGGTCTCAAAAACACTTAAAGAGGTGGAAAAACTCTTAAGTGGTTTTGATTTCATCCGTCCGCACAAATCTCATCTGGTTAATGTTCATTTTATCCGTGGTTTTTTAAAACATGACGGTGGATTTATGCTTATGTCAGACGGAACTGAAGTCCCGGTTGCCCGACGAAAAAAAGAAATGGTGTTGGAAGTGCTAAATCAATTGTAAATCATTTTTCGATTATTAACCAAATAAACGATCAGAACCAGAATCTTACAAAACTCAACAACCAACAAAAAAATCAAGAAAAGAAAAAAGCAATGAATTGATTAATAAATTTGTAATCAAAGAATTATAATAACTGCAAAAAACCAAAAGTAGATCCGAAGAAAACCGAAAACTTACAATTAAAAACCGAAAACTGATTTTTTGCAGGGTGCCTTAATTATAGCTTGTAATTTTACTTGTTCAAGTCGTTGATAATAAATTGTCAGAAATGGAAGATTACATCTATTTCTTATTTTTACTTGCCTGGCTTGTTTTATCAGTTTTTCAGCAGAGCCAGAAGAAAAAGCGTATTGCTGCCAGAAAAGCCGCAGAAAGAGCTCGTTTGGGAAATGAATACGAACAAGTGCAGGAGCAAAAATCTTCTCCTGAACCTTTGTTAACACCTGTTGAGGAGCTTACAGGAAGTCTGGAAGAGTTGTTTCAAAACAGAGAACAGGAGGATGTTGCTGAATATGAAACAGGTGGTTTGGAAGCAAAAAACAATTACGACGAGAATGCCATCGAAGAACAAAGTGTTTATCAAAAATCTCTTGAAGAAAATTTGATGAATGAGATTGTTTCACTGGAAGATTATTCAGAACCTGAGAGTAGTTTGATAACCAAAAATGAAGCACCTGACAGCGATGTGGAATCGTTGAAAGATGTTGAATATCAGTATGAAAAGCAATTTGATTTACGTAATGCTGTCATCTATTCTGAAATTTTAAACCGAAAATTCTAATTAAGTATCATTTTAAATAAAGAACGAAACGAAAAAAGGTTTGGCCGTAAGATTTTTTTATTACTAATTTTACCGCCCTTTAGCGACAAAGTATAATCTAACGTAAAATTATATGGTATGTTAAAACATTTACTTTTAACAGTTGTAAGTTTGTTGGCAATCAACCTGTTAGGTTTTTCTCAAACAGGTTCAATTCAAGGTAAAATTCTTGATACAGAAACAAAGGAAGCAATTCCTTTTGCCAACGTGGCGATTTATGCGGGAGGAAATTTGCTCACTGGCGCCACAACAGATTTTGACGGCAAATATGCAGTTAGGTCTCTCACACCGGGAAATTATTCAGTAAGGGCTTCATTTGTCGGTTACCAGACAAAAGAAATTGCCAATGTGATTGTGCGTGCCGACCAGATTGCCTTCCAGGACATTGAACTGAAAGCTACTGCAGAAGTTCTGGAAACTGTTGAGGTTGTTGATTACAAAGTACCTCTCATTTCCAAAGACCAAACAACAACCGGAGCAACACTCACCTCAGAAGAAATTGAAAAAATGCCAAACCGATCGGCAACTTCAATTGCAACTACAGTTGGTGGTGTTTATTCCGATGCTGACGGTGGTAGCATAAGTATTCGTGGCCAAAGAGAAGAAGGTACTGTTTATTATATTGATGGAATGCGCGTACTTGGATCAACCAATATGCCGGAATCATCGATCGAACAGGTAGCTGTAATTCTTGGGGGAGTTCCGGCCAGGTTCGGTGATGCAACTGGTGGTATTATCAGTTTGACTACCAGAGGGCCATCAAGACAATTCGGAGGAGGACTGGAATTGCAAACCTCGCAGTTCCTGGATGATTTTGGTTACAATCGTCTCGGCTTCAGCCTTCAGGGGCCAATTATTACCAAAGACGACGGGGTAAATAAAACCTCTCTGTTAGGCTACTTTATAGCTGGTGATATCGTTTACCGCGAAGATGGAAGACCTTCGGTTTCCGGATCCTTGAACAGGATTACTGATGAATATCTTGACTTCCTTAAAGAAAATCCTAAAAGACCCTCTGGACTTGGTTATGGAACATTTGACAACAGCTTGTATACAAGACTGAGCAATACTGAAGAAGTAAAAACCACACAAAACACTAACTCATTGAATGTAAGCCTCTCAGGAAAGCTTGATATCAAAGTTTCCCCGTCAGTTAACATGTCAGTTGGAGGTTCTTACAATCTACAGGATTATAAAGATTTTTCCTATGCTGGTTCCTTGTTTAACTGGGAAAATAATCCACATGTTTACAATAACACCTGGAGGGTTTATGGTCGGTTAACACAGCGTTTCCCTACAGAAAAAGAAAGCAGCTCACTGGTAAAAAATGTTTTTTACACCATTCAGGCTGACTATTCAAGATATTATCAGGTTGTTGAAGACGATTCTCATCGTGATGATCTTTTCAAATATGGTTACCTGGGTAAGTACGAAACTTACAAACGCCGTTCCTATGAAATTGGAACAGACACTATTAACGGGCAGATTTACAATAATGTATGGGTACAAAATGCTTTTCAGGATACTGCGATACTTTTTGAACCCTTTGATTTCAATCCTGTCGTTGCACGTTATACGGAGCAGTACTATGAGT
>RZYY01000125.1 GCA_009930115.1 Sphingobacteriia bacterium
ATACAGCCACGAACAGCGTCAGCATTTTGTAAGAATGTTACTCGAAAGTGCCCGCCAGTCTTTTGCTCTTCTGGATAATTTGTTACTCTGGTCACGTTCCCAAACGGGAAGAATGCCATTTAACCCGATAAAAATTAATATAAATGAGTTGATCAGAAGCACTTTTCAGTTTTTTAAGCCTGCAGCATCTTTTAAGCAAATTGATCTGGAAGCTCGTTGCACAGGGAAAAACCTGACTGTGAGTGCTGATTATGAAATGATTAGTACTGTTGCCAGAAATCTGGTTTCCAATGCTATCAAATTTACCCCTTCAGGCGGTAAGATCAGAATCAATTGCCGCCCGTTGTCCAACGGTCAGATAAAAATTGCTGTAAAAGACACAGGTACTGGTGTTCCGGATTATTTATCCGAAAAATTGTTTTCTTCGAACGAAATCGTTTCAACCCCGGGAACAGACAATGAGAAAGGCACCGGTCTCGGTTTGTTGCTCTGCAGAGATTTTGTTGAGAGAAATGGCGGAAAGATTTGGGTTAAAAGTATTCAGGGCAAAGGCTCGACATTCTTTTTTACGTTGAAAAATGCATCCCTTTATAACGAGTGCAACGGGTCGTGCATGAAAAACCTACAATCGCTGCTTGAACAAATTGTCGCTGATGATTTACTTCTTGCTGATTTCGAAAAAAATATATCAGGCCAGTTTCGCGAAGTTTTCAAAGTGTTAAACAAAAGCAATATCCGGGATTTTATCGCTTCCCTGAAAACTATTGTTGAAAAACATAACCTTGAGCTCTTAAAGCCATTTGTTGATAATTTCAGTTATGATTGCATCACGCGTGACAAAAATCAGGCAATGATTTGTCTAACTGAATTTGAAAAACTGATTGACCGGATTGACCGGTTGCAGCAGGTTAAAATAGAAAAACCCATATGAAACCAATAATTTGTTTTTCCACTATTTGACAAGGATTTGTGCATTTTGAAGAATTGTTCAATAGTCAGACGGGTTCATTTCCGGGTTATAAATCTCTCACAAACGCACCCTTTTCTCTTATATCCCAGTATGAGAATCCATGATTATCGCAGTAGTTTTTCCATTTCTTAACTTCAAAATAGTCGTTGGATGAATCAAACACCATCAGACCTGCGTCGAGAATTGTGGTTAACTGAATGATGTTGATTTTAGGATTATTACGGAGTATGACGACATCGGTGGTTAGCGGTTTTTCTGGTTGAAGACACGGGAAATTTGCATCAATGATGGCGATTCGCGTTTGTCCTGCCATTAAAAAATGTGGGGAAAACGAAACGAGTGGGAAACCGTATAGCTGTTTTGTGTCATCACAAAGTTGGTTGAAATTGAGGAACTTTATTTGCTTGATACCTGAATAAATGCGATTGGCTTCAGTGTTGAAATTGATGGCTGAAAGGTTGGTCATTAAGCTGCTGTCAGCAAGGGCTATGGCCTTATGGCCAAAAAACATATCCATGGCTGAATGCCCGTTGATTTTGTAAATTACAAGTTTCTCCTGTGTAAGTACCTGCGCTTTTTGGTAAAGTAAACCAGCAGTGAATATTACAGAAAGTCCAAGAATTGCTACTCCATATTTTCCCTCTTTTTTTACTAAAAATCTGGTAATTAAAATGATAATCAGATAAATAAGAATTACACCTGTAAAAGTCAATACCAGTCCTTCGATTTTTGCAAAAGGCAACCGATTGATGTATTCTACTGAGATATTTAACATAAATACCTGATAATAAAGTAGTTTGGTAATTAAAGGTGCAAAAACTTCCAGAACAGCAGCCGTTACAAGTGTGATTATACCAGTGTAAACAATGAGCCAAACCAACGGGATAACGATAATGTTGGCAAGTAAAAAATAAAGCGGAAATTGATTGAAGTAGTATATTGCAAGTGGGAAAGTACCTATTTGAGCTGCCAATGAGACAACAATCAGTTTCCAGATATACTCAGCTACAGGATTTCTGAAAACAAAGATTTTTGACAAGGGCTCATTCAATGCTATGATACCAAGCACTGCAGAGTAAGAAAGCTGAAATCCGACTTTTGTAATCAGAAATGGATCGAAAGCCAGCAGAAGAAATGCAGAAGCAGCCAGAACATTGTAAGAATTTGCTTTTTCTTTTCTTAATTCGCGCCAGGAAAAAAGGCTGAACATAACAGCAGCTCTCAGCACAGAAGGGGAAAGTCCTGTGATAAAAGCATAAGCCCAGATGCTTAACAGCAGCGTGATAAATTTTATCAGCCGGGCAGTCTTGTTTTTTTGCAATGATTTCAGTAAAAAACTGACGATAAGGAAAATAATTCCGACATGAAGGCCGGAAACACAAAGAACATGCAAAGCACCTGCTCCTGCGTATAGATTGCGGAGCTCAGGCTCCATTCGTTCGTCGTAACCAAGCAGGATTGCCGAAACTACTGCAAATTCCTGACCGGTCAGTCCATGTTTTTCGAGAAGTTTCAGCATGTGGTTCCTTGCTGTAAAAGAGAAATCAAAAACCGGGTTGACTAATCTGCTGCCTTCATGACGCCAGTTTTTTCGGTTTACATAGGTTTGATGGTAAATATTGCTGTTTGCAAGGAATTTTTTGTAATTGAACTGGTGCGGATTTGCCGGTGGTTCAGTTGCCATTAGCCTGGACCGTATTAAAAGTAAATCTCCATATTTCAGATTCAGAGCGGCAGTGTCTTTTTCAAAATAAAGCAGAACTTTCCCGATAGTTGGATGAATTTCTGTGGAATCGATAACCTGGAGCACTTTTGCATAAATACGCACACTTCTGGCTCTTTCGGCCGGGGGATCGGATATCTTTATCTTAAATACCTGTTCACCATGCAAATAGCGGGAAAAATGATGTTTGTTGAAAATCTCTTTTTGGGTTAATGTTAAGGTAAATCCAGCTACAAAGGCCAACACATAAATAAATACCCCCGGCATCCATCGTCTGGAATAACCCACATATTGATTTGCCAGAATTGCTGCAACAAACAGCAATACCGAAAGAATGAGCAGATGAATGATTTCAATGCCCTCTGGCTTGTCAAATGTTGTTACAAAAAGAATTCCTCCTGCAAAGGGAACGATAAGTCTGAAAAATGGATATGGATTCCAGAATTTCATGCCATTTTTTCACGGGAAATTTCCCGGTAAAAATAGCATCAATTTGCTTTCAAAAAAAACAAACCTGTAAATTATCCCCTTGTAAAAACCCAGGTGTGATCTTCTGACATCTTATCATTGTAATAATAACCTCCGGTATCAAAGAGTTTAATTTTTTCAATTTCCTCGATCTGATTTTGGATGATGTATCTGGCCATCATTCCACGGGCATTTTTGCCATAAACGGTAATAAACTTGTAGCTCCCGTTTGAGTAATCTTTAAATTGCGGGGTAATTATTTCAGCTTCAAGTTTTTCTTTTTTAATAACGTTGAAATATTCGTCGGAGGCCAGGTTAATCAGGTATTTTTGTTTCTTTGCTTTAATGGTGTTATTAACCATTTCAGTGATCTGGTCTCCCCAAAAAGCGTATAGATCATTTCCGTTTTTGTTTTTGAGTTTGGTGCCCATTTCAAGCCGGTAGGGCTGCATCAGATCCAAAGGACGCAACGCACCGTAAAGTCCTGAAAGAATAAACAAATGGTCCTGAGCATACATTAATTCCTCAGCTGTAAGTGTTTCTGCCTTCAGACCGTTGTATACTTCGCCATTAAAAACCAGAATTGCATGGCTTGCATTTCTTGGAGTGAAAGGCAGCCCCCAGTCGTTATACCTCTGGACGTTCAGTTCAGCCAGTTTTGTATTGATTTTCATGAGTTTTTGCAGTTGCGAAGGGGAATATTTTTTCAAAATCCCGGTAAGCTCTGCCGATTTCTCCAGAAAAAAAGGTTGTGTGTAGAATTTGGTTTGTGGTTTAATTTCGGTATTTAGCGTTTTGGCTGGTGATAAAAGAATGAGCATACATTTTATTTTTACAGATTATCAGGAATATTTTCAAATTAATTTTGAGTATTAGTAAAACAATGCAGGTGAACGGACACCAAAAGGATTTTCGGATGGGTATCCAAAAACACCGGGAAAATAATGATGTGGATTTCGGTTTTTGCTGAAACCAATCTCGGCTCCAAACTGCAGGTGATCGTTCAATTGATAATTAAATCCTACCGCTGCTCCCTCGCTGTCATAGTCAAGAGCACGGGGATTAACGGATTGATCGTCGAAAACGGAGACTTCCTTAAATACTCTGGTTGAAATCAACAACCGTGGATTTATGTAAAAGGCACTTTCGGCATATAAAAGGGTTTGGGTGAGATTGTTCTTAAAAATATTAGTGTGTTCGGGAAAATAAGGATTAAAAGGACTGTTGGAGCGGAGAAAATTGGAATATTGAATTCTCATTCCTGCATTGATTTTCCATCGGTCTGATATTTTGTAACTGATGTGAGGAGCAGTGAAAATGCGAAATATTTGATGATTCCCGCTGCTTAGGCCGATAGTGCTGCCGGCTTCCATGCGAAAGCTTATTTTTTTGGCTGAAACTAAAGGAACAAAACCGGTTTCTGAATGGATTCCCATAGCTTTTTCCTTCATTGATGAAGCTTCAAGAGAGTCGTATTCTGCCTGAGCTCTTGCGACATGTCCTGAAATAAACAAAAAGAATAATATGGTCAGTATCTGTTTCATCTTACTTAATACTGTTAATTAATAGCAAAAATAGAAAATTGTTCAGCTTATTGCCTCTGGATTATACTTTTTGTAACCTGCGTTTCCTTATTGCGTCAAAAACGGTGAAAGAAATAAATTTTAGTAATTAATTAAAAACAATAAAACAATGGAAGAAGTTTTGGTTCCTTTAGGAGTGTTCGGAATGATATTCGGTATCTTCTATATTCAGGCACGCAAGCGGGTTCATCTCACACTTATTCAACACAAGGTTGATGCTTCGATTCTCAAAACCGACAAAGATGCTAATTCAGCATTGAAGTTTGGTTTGTTGATGGTGGGTGTTGCGGTGGGTATTTTGCTGGGAGATTTGTTGTCAGGAGTTTATGGCATGCAGGAAGAAGCAGCATATTTTTCAATGGTGCTTATTTTTGGCGGAATAAGTCTGCTGGTTTATTATTTTCTGATGAAGCATGAAGAAAGGAAAAATGCAGCCAAAAGGGAAGAAATAAGACCGCTGGGTGAAGAATGATGCTGACAATCATTCGCACCAAACAATTGATACATATTTTTTAAATGTTGAATAACTGATGAAAAAGATTTTTCAAGAAAAAGAATTGACAATCTGACAATTTTCATTCAACCAATAGAGTTTTTAGGATCGTAATCTGATATTTGCCTGAAAAATTCTTTTAAATCATTATTAAATTAAGGAACAAATGAGCACGAATACATCATTTAAAGTCAAGGGTGAAGATCTCGTAAAGAAGATAAAGGAGATTATCCATGAAGGTAATGTGAACAGGATTATCATCAAAAATGATGAAGGCAGAACCTATCTTGAAATTCCGGTTACTATCGGGGTTATCGGAACGATAATTATGCCGGTTCTTGCCGCTGTTGGCGCACTGGCGGCTCTTGCTGCCAACTTTACCATCGAAGTTGTAAGAAAAGAATAACCAGGGATACATTTATCCAATTGAAATCATTTTCACTTCCGAAGTTCGGTAAATTATACTTTCTTAAGTTTAATATTTAGGGACAAACTTCTGAAGGACAGTTGGTTTTAATCTATGTTTTCAATGGTTTCTTTGTAAACCACACCTCTTTTGGCCAGGCCTTTCAAAATAAAATTCACGCATTTTTTTTCCTGTCCGATAAATTCCGGAGCGGAGATACCTTTTCGGGTATAGAGACCCTGAGCAACCATTCTTAATGCCATTGTTGCTGTATATCCGGTTGTTCTGGCCATAGAGTGAACACGGGTTTCAACATCATAGTTGTCGAGAAGATAGTAAGTATAACGCAAAGCTCTGCCTTCCTTAATCCCCTCAACAAAAACCTTCATGATGGTTACATCCTCTTCATTTTCGCCAAGTTTCCATTTTGGGAATAAGATTTTAGAGGTTACTTCCAGCGGACTTATTCTGAAGCCATTAATTTCAATGGGTTCTTTATCGAAAAAGCCTGTTTCGCGCAGGATGGCCATTATTTCAATGTGGCCTTTGTAACGAAGAGTTTTCTCGATCATGTTGGGACAGGTGATGGTTTTGGCAAGTGATCGCAAACCGTCGCTGTTGAATGCTTCTAATGTGCCGATACCCGGAAAATCAATCAGCTCGGGGTCGGAGAGCGCCGGGCGGGTTATGAGTTGTCCTTTTTCGATGTAACGTGCAGGGCGGGTATATTCTTCGATCACATCCGCCGGTGAAAACACTGCTTTGTACTCATAGGGCCATTCTCTTATTTTTGGCAATCCACCAACGTAAATCACAGCACGGGTAGTTTCATCCAACTGGCTGTGTGCATGGCCAATGAGTATGTTGCTCATTCCCGGAGCAACACCAATGTCAGCAATTGCCACCACATCTTTTTTGATGGCCAGTTCGTTCAGGTCGAAAAGGTCTTCAGGGAAAAAAGAGATGTCGATCACCGGTTTTCCGGCTTCGATAATGGCTTTTAAGGTATTGAATCCCATAAAACCCGGGACAGCAGATAAAACGATATCGAATTCTGCTGCAAGTCGGGTAACATTTGCCGAATCTGAAAGGTCTTTAATAACAGTGTTAATATTCTGGTTGCTGATAAATTTTTCAAGATTTGCGGGATTTTTATCGAAAACAGTTACGGCGAATTCCTCATTTTTTGCCAGATCAAAAGCCATTGGTGCTCCTACAAGACCAGCACCGAGAACTGCTATTTTCATTTTTTCTGAGTGTTTTTATAGTTAAAGGTTTCAATGATTTTTTCACAGATAAAGTTTGCAGCATTTCCATCACCAAAAACCGGCGGAAAATTATTAGTTATCTGATTTTCAAAGTATTCAAATGCATTTTTGATTTTTGACCCATCAGTATCAGCAAGTATGGCTGCACCATTTTCGATTATTTCGGTCCATTCGGTTTGTGGACGAAGCACTATTGAAGGTTTTTTGAAAAAATAAGCTTCTTTTTGGACACCGCCGGAATCAGTTATAATCAACCTGGCATTTTTTTCCAGTTGAATCATGTCAAGAAATGAAACCGGTTCAACAATTTTTATGTATGAATTCTTTTGGATTGCAGTTAATAAAGATGCTGGAAGGTTTTTTTTCATCAATTTTTTTGTACGTGGATGTAGTGGCAGAAAAATAGTGATTTTATGCATTTCAGCTATCGCCTGAAAAGCTTCGAAAATACTTGTCAGTCTTGAAGGATCATCAGTATTACTGTCGCGATGGATAGTACCAAGAATATAATGGCCGGAGACGAGTTTATGCATTATCAGGATGCCGGACCTGCTTTCAGCGAGAGCGCTGAAGTAAAGGCTGTTGTCGTACATCACATCTCCGCAATGAAATATAGCAGGATTGTCGATGGTGTATGGAGGTTTGCTTTGCCGCGAAAATCCTTCCCTGACAAGGTTGTTGATTCCGGTAAGTGTTGGCGAAAAAAGCAGTGTTGAAACATGATCGCAGGCAATGCGGTTTATTTCTTCAGGCATTTTTTTATTGAACGATCGCAGACCCGCTTCAATGTGTATAACATCAATACCAAGTTTTGCAGCAGCAAGAGCACCAGCAAGTGTTGAATTGGTGTCACCGTAAAGAATAACAAAATCAGGGGAAAGTTCAAGCAGGATTTTTTCTATTCCTTCAATCATACCCGCAGTTTGATGGCCATGTGTGCCTGAACCTATACCCAGGTTAATGTCAGGTTGAGGAATGTTGAGCTCATCAAAGAAAATCTGTGACATGTTCCGGTCATAGTGCTGACCGGTGTGCAGAATGTAATCGTTGAAGGTGTCGGAAAAGTGCTGTCTGATTGCACGGCTGAGTGCAGCGGCTTTTATTATTTGGGGCCTGGCACCAACAACGGATAATAATCTTATCATTCTGATTTGATTTTTGGCAAATTTAGCACTATTTCAGTTGGGCGGAAAACCATCAACCTGATTGGGTATAAAATGCTGATGAATACAAAAGCCATCTTTCCTGTTTATTTTCTGATTCTTGACCTAATAAAAGCCTGATCAGGTATGAAAATACACAAAAAAGATGGCAGCAGGGAATAATCTTCACTACGAGAGTGAATTCAAATTTTAGTTTTCTTCAATAGCAGCAACACCGGGAAGTATTTTGCCTTCGATAAATTCGAGCATTGCACCCCCGCCGGTGGAAACATAACTGACTTTATCGCCCAGATTGTAAAGATTAATTGCAGCCACAGAATCACCACCGCCAATGAGTGAAAAGGCACCATTGGAAGTTGCATCGGCTATGGCTCGGGCAATTTGTTCTGTTCCGGCAGCAAAGTTTGTCATTTCAAATACGCCCATCGGTCCATTCCACAAAATGGTTTTTGATCGGGCAATTGTTTCGATAAAGTTCGAAACGGTTTTTTCCCCAATGTCAAGTCCCATCCATTCATCAGGGATTTGGTCTGCACCAACAACTTTTCTTTCAGCACTGTTGTCAAATTTGTCCGCAATAACAGCATCAACAGGAATCATAAGATTAACCCCTTTTTCTTTGGCATCAACAAGTGCTTGCCGCGCTGTTTCGATCAGATCATCTTCTACAAGTGAATTTCCTGTTTTACCCCCCATTGCTTTGATGAAGGTAAACATCATTCCTCCTCCTATGATGAGGTTGTCAACTTTATCCAGCAGGTTACGTATAATTTCTATTTTACCTGATACTTTTGCACCTCCTAAAATAGCAGTAAAAGGGCGGGAGGGATTTTTCATTACTTTATTGATATTTAGCAGCTCATTAGACATCACATAACCGAAGCACTTGTCTTTTGGAAAAAATTTGGCAATAATTGCAGTTGATGCGTGCGCACGGTGAGCGGTTCCAAACGCATCATTCACATAAACATCTGCCAGTTGCGCAAGTTTATATGCAAAATCTTCATCTCCTTTAGTTTCTTCTTTGTAGAACCTGAGATTTTCGAGCAAAAGAACCTCCCCCTTCTTCAAAGCTGCGGCCATGTTTACAGCTTCTTCACCAATGCAGTCTGAGGCAAATTTAATGTGTGTACCAAGTTTTGAGTTAAGTACCGGCAGCAGATGACGAAGTGAAAATTTATCTTCAGGCCCGGATTTTGGTCTTCCCAGATGTGACATAAGAATGACCATGCCACCGTCAGCCATTATTTTTTTTATTGTTGGAATTGTAGCATCAATCCGGTTAGTGTCGGTAACTTCAAACTTATCGTTCAGGGGAACGTTAAAATCTACCCTGATAATGGCCTTACGACCGTTAAAATTAATGTTATCAATTGTTTTCATTAATACAAATGTTTTAGTTTCTGTGCAAAGATAGTTATTCACCCAATTTTCAGGGAGTCTTTCAACTAACGCAAAATGCCAAGAGTTGTTGAAAGGAATATTATTTTTGCCAAAAA
>RZYY01000307.1 GCA_009930115.1 Sphingobacteriia bacterium
GCCTTTTATTGAAATATTTCGAAAATTTTTCAGCAAGGTATCTTGAAAATTCGATTCTTCTGCAACCAGCAAGGGTATCCAATAAAAATATTTTCGACACCTTCAATAATACAAAACCGGTTGCTGCCTGATAAATCAGCTTTTAATCAAGAATTGAGTTTTTCAGCAGACCCTATTTAATCATACTCCAGACACCATCGAAAGGGGGAGAATTTTCCCCCTTTTCTTTTTATTATATTTCAATACCTGATTATGTAAATTGCTACTTTTGCAACGCTTTATTTAATTTAATAACAGATGATAACCAAAGAAAAGGTTTTAGACGCACTCAAAGAAGTGATCTATTTTCCAAAAGCAAATAATATTGTAGCGCTTGACATGGTGAGCGAAATCACTGTTGAAGGAAACAGGGTAAGTTTTTCCCTGCTTTTTGATGATCCGAAAGCAAAAAATGCAGAGATTGTTGAAAAGGGCTGTACAGAAGCACTTAAAAAGCATTTTGGGACTGCCATAGAAATTACCGGCATTGAGCGAAAAGCAAAAGTTGCCAGGCCATTTGAACGAATAAAGTATATCGTGGCTGTCGCTTCCGGAAAAGGAGGTGTTGGGAAATCCACCATAGCTGTAAACCTTGCTGTTTCATTATCCCAAATGGGTCAGAGAGTCGGGATTTTCGATGCAGATATTTACGGGCCATCTTTGCCACTCATGTTTGATATTGTTGGCGAACGTCCTTATACCGAAAAGCGTAATGGCAAGGACATCATTATTCCGATCGAAAAATACGGTATGAAAGTGATGACTATCGGCTTCTTCGTTGACCCTGATCAGGCGCTGATATGGCGGGGGCCGATGGCTTCAAATGCACTAAAGCAGTTACTGTTCGATACTGACTGGGGTGAACTGGATTATCTTGTGGTCGATCTGCCGCCCGGAACCGGTGATATCCATCTGACATTGGTACAGGAAGTGCCGGTGACAGGCGTAGCCATAGTAAGTACACCGCAGGAAGTGGCTCTTGCAGATGCCCGTAAAGCTTTCAGTATGTTCAATTCTGAAAAAATCAAAGTACCTGTGCTGGGATTGATTGAAAACATGTCCTGGTTTACTCCCGCCGAACTGCCGCAAAACAAGTATTACATTTTTGGGAAGGAAGGAGGAATTCGCCTTGCCAGAGAATCCGGCATACCGATGCTGGGACAAATACCCCTTGTACAAAGTATATGCGAATCCGGAGATACAGGGAAGCCGGTTGCTCTGGCACAGGATAACCATCCGGTGAAGACTGCTTTTTCACAATTGGCCGAGAATGTCATCCGACGCGTTGAATCACTTAAATAATATATTAGCGATCTTTTGACCAAAATTTAAACTATGAATACAAATAAAGAAGAACTGACAAGAAAAGTAAAAAATGTTATTGATCAGATCAGACCATATCTCCAGAATGACGGCGGAGACATCGAATTTATTGAATTAACCGATAACAACATCGTAAATGTACGTCTTCTGGGAGCTTGCGGTTCATGCCCTTACAGCACCATGACTTTAAAAAACGGGGTTGAGAATGCCATGAAAAGAGCAATTCCTGAAATCCAATCAGTGGAAGCAGTAAACCTGAATATGTAATTTTTCTGCTGAGATCATTTTTTATCTCCAAAAACAAGGCATTCACCTTCCCTTAAAATAAATTTTTGTTTGCTTGAACGGGTGAATGCCTTTCGTGCTTTGCCATTCACTAAAAATTGTTAATTTCTATAAAAATTGGCTTCACGAATAGTATAATTCTGCAAAAAGAGCCTTAAATTTGTTGGTAATTGATTTATTGTAATATTTAAAAATTGCGCACATGAAAAAATTAGTACTTTTAGTAATTGTTGGTCTGGTCGCCACACTGAGTAATGCTCAGAATTCAGAGCGGCCGTGGTTGATTGGAATCAGTACCAATTATGCTGATTTTAATGCTGT
>RZYY01000308.1 GCA_009930115.1 Sphingobacteriia bacterium
ATCCGAAAGGATGGTATAACCATGCGAAAGCATCGGGCGCGAGCCATACGTAATAAGTCCGCTGCGAGGATTGTGCCATTGGCGGAAAGCCACATAAGGAAATATAGGCATGCCATCGCGATTCATTTTTTCCGAAACAAAAGGAATATATTTTTTAGTACACCATGCAGCCACTGTAGGATTCAGTGTTTGAAAAGCATCCAGCCCATAACTCAGCGGATATTGATAATCGGCACCATCGGTAGTATGACAATCAATCAAAAAATGAGGATTAATTTCATTATACAATTTCAGCCATGCCTGCATTTCAGGCGCATCAGCTTTCATGAAATCACGATTAAGATTAAGATTCTGAGCATTCGTTCGCCAGCCCATCTGCTCCGGACCATTTTGGTTAATGCGGTTATACGGACCAAAACGCTTCAATCCATCCACATTAAAGCATGGAATGAAAAGAATGCGAACATTCCGAAGCATCGGTCTCATTTCAGGTTTCGTCATCAGGTCGCGCAGAAAAAGAAATCCGGCTTCAACGCCTTCGGGCTCTCCTGGATGAATTCCGGCCTGTATCCACAAGGTGATTTTATCGGTTGTCTTCGAACCATCATCTATCATAAGGTATGGCAAATCATCTCCCTGAGCCGACTTGCCGAATGATTTAAAAGAAACTTCGCTGTACAACGAATCTGTCAGACGACAATAATGAATAATTTCATCATAGGTCATGGTCACATTCAGACCTTTCGATTCGTAAGGAATGGAGAAGGTTTTGGTTTGCGCTTCAACATGTGTTGCAACCCAAAAAAACAGGGAAATAATTAAGACAGTTCTCATATAATTCGTTTTCATTTTCTTAATGTATCGATTCCATCTACATCCATGTTAGCACTTGTATTATTGACTGTTACAACAATACTCAGAAATATATTCATGCCACCAGAGCCACATTCGACCATATTCCTGACGTCAGTAAAATGGTCTGCGAATGTCTGGGAGGCTGTTTTCAGAGATCGCATTATTTTGACAATTTGAAATTTTATCAACATCGAAACACACAATTTATTGAACACCTTTCATACTCAGATTTATTCTCTTACGCGGCTTATCAACCTCGAGAATACGAACTTTTACTTTCTGATTAAGCTTCAGCACTTCGGAAGGATCCGCAATAAAGCGATCTGCAATCTGACTGATGTGTACGAGTCCATCCTGATGAACACCGATATCGACAAAAGCACCGAATTTGGTAATGTTGGTCACAATGCCAGGCAATTCCATGCCTGCAATCAAATCGTCGATACTGTGTACATTCTGATCAAATTCAAATATTTCAAATTTCTCACGCGGGTCGCGGCCTGGCTTTTCGAGCTCTTTCAGAATATCATTGATGGTTGGCAATCCAAATTTTTCTGTAATATAATTCTGAGGTTTTATTTGTGCACGAAGCTCTTTATTCTGAATTAAATCGTTAACGGTACAATTCATATCCTTCGCCATTTTCTCAACAATGCCATAGCTCTCGGGATGTACAGCCGAGGCGTCAAGCGGATTTGCAGCATCCTTGATGCGCAGGAAACCTGCGGCCTGTTCAAATGCTTTGTCACCGAAACGCTTTACTTTCAGCAAATCTTTTCGTGTTTTAAAAGCTCCTTTTTCAGGTTCTATATCTATTTTATCCAAAAGGTTTATAATAAATTCGTGGTAATTTTCTTCTGTAAAATTGTTGTTAAAGGTTTTATCAATCAATCGTAGTGCTGGTTCTCTTTCCATTTTAGGCTTCTCCACTAATTAAAAACTCTGACAGGATTATTTCGCTTATATCATCCAGTTTATAAAATTTATCTTCACCTGTTTTAAAGTAGGTTTTAGGCACATTGTTTTTTATACTATTCAAAACCTTTATGCTTTCCGGGTGTTTTTCAATCTCATCTTTTATTATTTTACTAAGCTTTTTAGGAATTACAC
>RZYY01000126.1 GCA_009930115.1 Sphingobacteriia bacterium
GCCATAAATGGGGTGTTTTACCCTTCTGTCAACCTGAACAATGATGGTTTTATCCATTTTGTTACTGACGACCAGGCCAATTCTTTCCTTGCGTAATGGTCTTACTAATTTTTCTTCCATTATTGTAACTTGTTATAATTTTCCTTCAAGTTGTCTTTTCCGAATTTCTGTTTTCAGCCGGGCAACCGTTCTGCGGTAATAAACTATCTTTTGAGGATTTTCGAGATCGGAAACCGCATGATTCAGCTTAAGTCTCGTGAGTTGTTTTGATTCTTCTTCGAGCCTTTCGAGCAGATCATCATTCGACAATTCTATGATAACACTTTGTTTCATTGCTATTCTGATATTATTCTACGTAATCTTTTCTTACGACAAATTTGGTAGCTACAGGCAGTTTTTGTGCTGCAAGCCTCAGGGCTTCTTTGGCTACTGCCAGTGGAACGCCGTCGGCCTCAAACAGGATACGACCCGGGGTAACTGGTGCAACAAAATATTCGGGGGCACCTTTTCCTTTTCCCATACGCACCTCGGCTGGCTTTTTGGTAACGGGTTTGTCAGGAAAAATTTTTATCCATATTTGACCTTCACGTTTCATGTATCGGGTAACAGCCTGACGTGCAGATTCGATCTGCCGGCCTGTAATCCAGGCTTCTTCGAGAGTCTTGATACCAAAAGAACCGTAGGCCAGCTCATGCCCGCGCTGAGCATTACCTTTCATCTTTCCCTTCTGCTGCTTCCTGTATTTTGTTTTCTTTGGCTGTAACATTATTTCTATGTTTTAGGATGTTATACAGTTTTATTTATTTCTTTTCGTTGAATCTTGCCCGGGTGCGTGGTCTTCGTCCAGCAGGTGCTCCTGAAGGAGCAACTTTGGATTTCTTTTCGGCGCCAGTCATTGGAACGAGTTCCACTTTTTCGAATATTTCGCCTTTGCAAATCCAAACTTTTATTCCAATACGTCCATAGGTGGTGTGGGCTTCTGCATGGGCATAATCAATGTCAGCGCGAAGTGTATGTAATGGAGTACGCCCTTCTTTGTACATTTCGTTACGTGCCATTTCTGCACCACCCAATCGTCCGCTGATCAGGACTTTAATTCCTTCAGCACCGATTCGCATAGTGGAAGCTATGGCGGTTTTTATGGCCCGGCGGAAAGAAATACGTCCTTCGATCTGGCGGGCTATGTTATTGGCAACAAGGTTTGCATCCAATTCCGGGCGCTTGATTTCGGATATATTAATCTGAATTTCTTTGCCGGTAAGCTTCTTAAGCTCCTCTTTTAGCTTGTCTACTTCCTGACCGCCTTTTCCGATGATAATGCCGGGGCGGGCAGTATGAATAGTTACAGTGACAAGTTTCAGCGTTCTTTCGATCATTATCTTTGAAACGCCGGCTTTTGAAAGACGGGCAAGCAGGTATTTTCTGATTTTATCGTCTTCTACCAGTTTTTCACTGAAGTTTTTTCCGCCATACCAATTGGAATCCCATCCTTTGATGATGCCTAACCTAAGACCTATTGGATTAGTTTTTTGTCCCATTAAGTATTGAAATATTAATGATTACTTATTTTCTTGGTTAATTTCTTCTGGTTCCTGAACTACCGGTTTATTGCGACTGTCCAGTATTAAAGTTACGTGGTTCGAACGCTTACGAATCCGATGTGCACGCCCCTGCGGAGCAGGTCTAATGCGTTTGAGCTGTCGGGCACTGTCCACCATAACCGACTTGACATACAGGTTGTTTTCTTCCATCCTAACGCCCTCATTTTTGACCTGCCAGTTGGCTATTGCTGAAAGCATCAATTTGTAAAGCCTGTCGGAAGCTTCTTTCTGTGTATATTTCAGGATATTTAGTGCCGATTCAACGTCTTTACCTCGAATGAGGTCAGCAACGAGCCTCATTTTGCGGGGCGAAGTCGGGCAATTTGCAAGTTTTGCAATGTATTGCGTTTTTCTTGCCGTCTTTCTTTCTTCTGCTGTATTATGTTTTCTTGTACCCATAATTTTTTTCTTTATTTTTTGCCTTTATCCTTTTTTCCTGCATGACCTCTGAACTGTCGTGTGGGAGCAAATTCACCTAGTTTGTGACCAACCATATTTTCGGTTACATACACCGGAATAAATTTATTGCCATTGTGCACTGCGATGGTGAGTCCAACAAAATCCGGTGAAATTATGGAAGCCCTCGACCACGTTTTGATTACGCTCTTTTTCTTCGATTCCTGGGCTTCAAGAACTTTCTTTTCCAGCTTGTAATGGATATATGGACCTTTTTTAAGCGAACGACTCATCTTATCTTTGATTTAAGAATTTACTTTTTCCTTCTTTCAATAATGTATTTGCCCGATGCTTTTTTCTTTGAACGGGTTTTGAAACCTTTGGCCGGTAATCCTTTTCTTGATCTTGGGATACCACCTGAAGCTCTTCCTTCGCCACCACCCATTGGGTGATCTACTGGGTTCATCACAACTCCTCTTGTCCTCGGCCTGCGACCTAACCAGCGGCTACGTCCGGCTTTTCCTGATACTTCCAGGTTATGATCCTGATTTGAAATAGTACCAATGGTAGCTTTACAAGTCTGAAGTACCATACGTGTTTCACCCGACGGAAATTTGAGAACGGCGAATTTTCCATCTCTTGACATCAGTTGGGCATACGAACCTGCACTTCTGGCAATTTTTCCGCCCTGGCCTGGTCGCAATTCGATATTGTGAACCAGTGTTCCAAAAGGTACTTCACTAAGGTACAATGCATTGCCCACATCCGGTGAAGCTCCTTTGCCGGAAACAATAGATTGACCTACCTTAATGCCGGTTGGTGCAAGAATATATCTTTTTTCACCGTCAGCATAGGATACCAATGCAATACGTGCACTGCGGTTCGGATCGTATTCTATAGTCAGAACTTCTGCAGGTATTCCTTCTTTTTCACGCTTGAAATCAATGATGCGGTATTTTTGCTTATGACCACCACCCATGTAACGCATGGTCATTCTTCCCTGATTGTTCCTTCCTCCGGATCTCTTTTTGGGTTCCAGTAAACTTCTTTCAGGTGTGTTTGTCGTAATATCATCAAACGCACTGATTATCTTGAAGCGTTGACTGGATGTTGTCGGTTTGAATTTTTTTAAAGCCATTTATCTTAAATATTGCTGTAAAAATCAATTTTTTCTTCACCGGCTACTGTAATAATAGCCTTTTTAACTGATGCTGTGCGGCCTGCAATGATACCTGATTTGGTATTTCGCGATTTGTTTTTACCGGTATAACGAATGGTATTTACGGCTTCAACTTTAACTCCGTACAGGTCCTCAACAGCTTTTTTAATCTGCAGCTTGTTTGCATTTTTCTGAACGATAAAACCGTATCTGTTCATTTTTTCACCAAGCTCGGTGAATTTTTCGGTTATTATCGGTCTAATTAGAATTTCCATGATCTATTTCCTGTTTTGGATTTGATAACATCAATTAATTTTTAAACATTTCCTCAATGTCTTTCAATGAACTCTCGAGGATTAGAATTTGTTTTGCTTTAAGCACCTCATAAGTATTGATGCTTTTAGCATTCAGGTGGGTAACGCTGCCAAGATTTCTGGTGGACAGATAGAGATTGTTATCGTTTCCGGGTGTGAGCAACAAAATTTTTGTCTGACCCAAATTGAAAGCTTTGAGTACATCAATGAAATTCCTGGTTTTTGGCTGGTCAAAGGTAAAATCTTCAATAACCATGATATTTCCGTTAACTGCTTTGTAACTCAAAGCTGATTTACGTGCAAGCCGTTTCAGCTTTTTGTTCAGTTTAAAGAAATAATCGCGGGGTTGAGGGCCAAAAACACGGCCACCACCTCTGAACAATGGGTTTTTGATGCTACCTGCACGTGCACCACCTGTTCCTTTTTGTCGTTTCAATTTACGTGTACTGCCGGCAATTTCTCCTCTGTGTTTTGCTTTATGAGTACCCTGGCGATTGTTTGCCATGATTTGCTTGACATCAAGATAAATTGCATGATCGTTTGGTTGTATTCCAAACACTGAATCATCGAGTACGACAGTACGATCGGTTTTTTCACCGTTGATTTTATAAACTGTTAGCTCCATCTTTCTACGATTAAATATGATCCAATTGGTCCTGGAACCGATCCTTTGATTAATAAAATATTTTTTTCGGGTATAATTTTCATGATCTTCAGGTTGATCATTTTTACCCTGGTATGCCCCATTTGACCTGCCATGCGGATGCCTTTGAATACACGTGAAGGCCATGATGAAGCACCAACTGAACCTGGTGCTCTGAGGCGATTATGCTGCCCGTGAGTAGCTCCGCCAACACCGCTGAATCCGTGACGTCTAATAACACCCTGAAAACCTTTACCTTTCGTTGTTCCTACTACATCGATAAATTCTCCTTCAATAAAGTCTTTCACAGTAACCAAGTCACCAAATTTCTTGCGGTGCCCGGCTTCAAATCTGGTAAATTCTCTTACGATTTTCTTCGGGGTAACGCCAGCCTTCTTAAAATGGCCGGCCATTGGCTTGTTGGTATGCTTTTCTTTTTTTTCATCATACGAAAGCTGAATGGCATCGTAACCATCAGTGGCTTTGGTTTTCACCTGGGTTACCACACAAGGTCCGGCTTCGACAATGGTACATGGTACATTTTTACCATTTTCATCAAAGACTCCGGTCATCCCAATTTTTTTTCCAATTATTCCTGACATTATTCAATAATGTTTAATGTTGCCAATTAATCGTTCTTTTTTTCTTATCTCACACTTTAATTTCAACTTCAACACCACTGGGCAGCTCAAGCTTCATAAGCGCATCAATGGTTTTTGTAGTTGAGCTGTAAATATCAAGCAGTCTTTTGTAGGAGGAGAGTTCAAATTGCTCTCTTGATTTTTTGTTCACAAAAGTTGCCCTGTTTACTGTAAAGATTTTTTTGTTGGTCGGCAGTGGTATTGGCCCGCTGACAACGGCACCGGTTGTCTTTACAGTTTTAACGATCTTCTCGGCTGATTTGTCAACCAGGTTATGATCGTATGATTTCAACTTTATTCTTATCCTTTGACTCACTGTAAATGTGTATTTAAATGAATTGATATTTTGCTTAAACTTTTACTATGTAACCTTTTATTTTGTAAAGTACCTGCTCGAGCAATTCGTTGGGTAATTCTGAATAATGCGAAAACTCAAGATTGTAAGTTGCTCTTCCCGATGTGATTGACCTGAGCTGGGTAACATAACCAAACATTTCGGCCAATGGTACTTTTGCTCTTAGAACCTGAGCGTTGTATTTTGAGTTCACGTCTTCGATGTGACCCCGACGACGGTTAAGGTCACTGCTGAGATCACCAATATATTCATCTGGTGTAATTACCTCAAGTCGCATAATTGGCTCAAGAAGTGTAAGTTTTGAATTTCGCGCAGCGTTCCGGAAACCTAATTTGGCAGCGATCTCGAAAGCTAAAGGATCGGAATCAACCTGGTGATAGGTACCGTTTTTCAAAACTACTTTCATATTAAACACTGAAAAACCGGCAAGCACTCCGTTCATCATCGACATTTCAAAGCCGCGCTTCACAGCAGCAATATATTCTTTAGGCAATACACCACCTTTGATTTCATCAACAAATTGAAGTCCTCTGAGTTCCTTATCATCGGCAGGACCAATTTCGAATGTTATATCTGCAAAACGACCTTTGCCTCCGGTTTGCTTTTTGTATATCTCCTGATGGGTCAGAGAATTACGGAATGCTTCCTTGTATGATACCTGAGGTTTGCCCTGATTACACTCAATATTGTATTCACGGCGAAGCTCATCCAAACGTATTTCAAGATGGAGTTCACCCATTCCGCTAATGATCGTCTGGCCAGTTTCTTCGTCAATTCTGACTTTAAATGTAGGATCTTCTTCGGTAAGCTTGACCAGATATGTTTGTAGCTTTTCCACATCATCCTGCGTTTTGGATTCCACTGCCATGTTGATCACAGGTTCAGGGAAACTGATAGTCTCAAGTAACAGGGGATGGTCGATGGCGGTTAGTGAATCACCGGTTCTGATTTCCTTAAATCCGACCAATGCACAGATATTTCCAGCTTCAATTTTTTCGAGCGGCTGATACTTGTTTGCATGCATCTGCATCAGGCGGGTGATGCGTTCTTTTTTCCCTGTATTAACATTTAAAACCTGTTCACCAGACTTTATGCTTCCTGAATAAATCCTCAGAAAAGCTATTTTCCCAACATACGGATCGGTTTTAATTTTGAATGCCAGTGCAGCAAAGCTGTCATCAGGACTGGCTGTTCGGGTTTCTTTCTTTTCGGTGTAAGGATTTATTCCCTCTACAGGAGGAAGGTCTAGTGGACTTGGGAGATAAGCAGCAACTGCATCAATGAGTTTTTGAACACCTTTGTTCTTGAAGGCAGCACCGCACAATACAGGAGTAATGCGTAATTCTAAAGTTGCTTTTCTGATTGCCTGACGCATTTCGTCAGGGGTGATTGAATCGGGATTTTTTAAAAACTTTTCCAAAAGCTCATCACTCTCTTCAGCCACACCTTCAATGAGTCGGGTGCGATATTCATCAACTAAATCCTTAATACCTTTTGGTATTTCAATTTCAGTGATTGTAGCACCTAAGTTGCTGTTATCCCATTCATAAGCTTTATTGGTAATCAAATCAACTATTCCGCTAAAATTATCTTCTTCACCGATAGGTATTTGGAGGGGTATTGGATTTGCACCAAGTTTATCCCTGATTTGATTGATTACATTGAAAAAATCAGCTCCGGAACGATCCATCTTGTTAATGAAACTAATGCGGGGCACATGATATTTGTCAGCTTGTCTCCATACAGTTTCTGACTGGGGCTCAACGCCACCAACAGCACAAAAAACTGCTATAGCACCATCAAGTACCCGAAGAGAACGTTCAACTTCGACAGTAAAATCAACATGACCCGGAGTGTCAATGATATTGATTTTGTGCTGGGTTCCATTAAAGTTCCAAAATACTGTGGTTGCTGCAGCAGTGATAGTGATGCCGCGTTCCTGCTCCTGAATCATATAGTCCATTGTAGCAGCGCCGTCATGCACTTCACCGATCTTGTAATTGATGCCGGAATAAAACAAAATGCGCTCGGTAGTCGTGGTTTTACCCGCGTCTATGTGCGCCATGATTCCGATATTCCTAATATTTTTCAATTCGTTTTGCATCTTAATTACCGATCGTGCTGCAGATTATTACCAATTAAAACCTGAAATGTGAGAATGCCTTGTTGGCTTCTGCCATTCTGTGGGTGTCTTCTTTCTTTTTGAAAGCTCCACCTTCTTCTTTGTAACCGGATATGATTTCGGCAGCAAGTTTTCTGCCCATGGATTTTTCATTCCGTTTACGTGCAAACAGTATCAGGTTTTTCATGCCGATTGATTGCTTACGTGAAGGTGGAATTTCGGTTGGAATCTGAAAGGTTGCACCACCTACCCTGCGGCTTCTGACTTCGACAGAAGGTGTAACATTGGTAAGTGCCTTCTTCCAGACTTCAAGTGCGTTTTCTTTAGTTCTGTCCTCAACAATATCCATTGCTTCGTAAAAGATACTGTAAGCTGTTTCTTTCTTGCCACGCAGCATGATATTATTCACAAACTTTGTTACCAGCTGATCGTTGTAACGCGGGTCGGGAAGAACTATTCTCTTTTTTGGTCTCGCTTTCCTCATTAGATAATCTAATTAAGAGATAATATTTATTTGGTTACTATTTCTGTTTGGGCCGTTTTGCACCATACTTGGACCGGCGTTGTTTACGCCCTTCAACACCTGATGTATCCAAAGCTCCTCTTATGATGTGATATCTTACACCTGGCAAATCTTTCACACGTCCACCACGAATCATTACGATAGAGTGTTCCTGAAGATTGTGACCTTCACCAGGAATGTATGCGTTCACTTCTTTACCATTTGTAAGTCTTACCCTTGCCACTTTGCGCATAGCCGAGTTTGGCTTCTTGGGAGTAGTTGTGTAAACACGAACACAAACACCTCGTTTTTGCGGGCAACTATCCAGCGCCGGTGACTTGCTTTTTTGGGTCAATTTTTTCCGTCCTTTGCGAACTAACTGTTGTATCGTCGGCATAATCAGACTTTTATTAATTACTTCATTAATCTTTTTCCCACTTTTTTGGGGGGTGCAAAAGTACAATTATTTGATTCACCAAATGATTTTAATGAAAAAAATATTTGTCAAGCTCTTCTGCTTAGTTCAACAATAATAAAAATCGAGGGAAATTAAAAGGAAGGACATCAAAAAATATTGGAGGTAAAATGGTAGTTCAGTGTAACTGAATTTGCCATTAGAAACCTTTATCTACCTCATTTTATCAGGTTTCCTTTAAATTTCTCTTCATTAAACAAAGCAATTCATCTTCCAATTATTGAAAATTGCTTTCTGAAATTGCGGCTGCAAAAGTACACTTATTTTCATTAAAACAAATTTTCGGATAATTTTTTTTTAACCATCACTTCAATAACGGTAATACTGAATGAATTTTCCGCCTGAAAGTAATAATTGCCATTTTTGGTTTAGCTTTGCAGCAAAAAATTCCAATAACGGTGAACCTGGTCAATCGGATTAACGCATTTGCCAAACTTGGCGAAGTACTCAGAAACCCGAATTCTGAATACTTTAAAAGCCTTGCCAGTGAGATTAAATCCCTGAAAGAGCTGATAAATTCCAGTCAATTCATAAACCCCTGGTTTACCCCTGACAACGTGGATTATGCCCTCAAATCCATTGGACATTTTTTAAAAGTTCACCTGCTCGAAAAATGGGTAAATCATTACGGAGCAAGGAATTTTGAGCATTGCAAACCTAAAACTATTGCCGTTGTGATGGCAGGGAATATCCCATTGGTAGGTTTCCACGATTATCTTTCAGTTTTAATTTCAGGACACAGATTGCTGGCTAAACTCTCTTCATCAGACCATCAGTTATTACCCCTTCTTAATCAGATTCTTGAAAAAGTTGAACCCTGTTTTTCAGAAAGGGTAACGTTTGCTGATGGAAAACTGGATCATTTTGATGCGATAATTGCAACCGGGAGCAACAATACCTCCAGATATTTTGAGTACTATTTCGAAAAATATCCGCATATCATCAGAAAAAACAGAAATGCTGCTGCAGTGTTGACAGGTAGCGAATCGGACGACGATCTTCATTTGCTTGGAGATGATATTTTCAGATATTTTGGACTCGGATGTCGCAGTGTATCAAAACTCTACGTTCCAAAGAACTACAAATTCGACAGGTTCTACGAAGCAATTCAGGATTATGTGGATGTAATCAACCATTCCAAATACAAAAATAATTACGATTATTACAAAGCCATTTACCTTGTCAACAAAACACCCCACCTTGATAATGGTTTCCTGATGCTCAGGGAGGATGTCCAGCTAAGCTCTCCGGTATCAGTTTTATTTTACGAAAAATATAATAC
>RZYY01000309.1 GCA_009930115.1 Sphingobacteriia bacterium
GCACAGCACTGTTGAACACGATTATCTCTCCGATGGTTTTTGGGCTTCAAGCCTCGAGGAAGAAATCCCTACACCAGGACTTACTGCAACTTTTTTAATCCGCATTGAAGATGTTACCGGGAAGGTTCAGGCAGTTTTAAACGACGAAATGACGGAAGACAAGCGCAATGAGGAAATCAAAAAAATCAGCAAACAACTTAGTGATGAAGCTATGGAGGGTACTCATTACAATGCCAGCGTAAGAAGTTTCTTTGCTGGAGATGAATTTTATCTGTTTGTTTATGAAGTTTTTACAGATGTTCGCCTTGTCGGAGCTCCTCCTTCTTCAATCGGAAAATATGGTGCCGACACCGACAACTGGATGTGGCCCAGGCATACAGGTGACTTCTCAATATTCAGGATTTATACCAGCCCAGAAGGGAAACCTGCTGAATTTGCCAAAGAAAATATCCCTCTAAAACCAAGACACTTCCTGCCAATTTCACTTGATGGTGTCCAAGATAATGATTTTGCCATGATCATGGGTTACCCGGGCAGCACCGATCGTTATCTTTCATCCTGGGGAGTAGAACTGGCTATCGAAGAAAGTAATCCCACCGTCGTAGCTATTCGGGATAAAAAACTAAAAATCATGCGTCAATACATGGATGCTTCAGATGAAATAAGAATCCAATATGCCTCTAAATACGCCGGAACTTCTAATTATTGGAAATATTTCATCGGCCAGACTCGCGGTTTGAAGCGGCTCAAAGTTGTTGATAAGAAACGTGCCGAAGAAGCTGCTTTCACCGAATGGATAAATGCCAACCCTGAACGCAGGCAAATGTATGGCAATGCACTTGACCTCCGACGCACTGCTGTTGAGAAAGAGCGTGAATATAATCTGACCTCAATTTATATGAATGAAGCCATCAGTCGTGGTAGCGAAATATTGATGTTTTCCCGCAGATTTTCAAAACTATCCGAACTTCTTCAGGAAAAAAATCCGGATAATGCAGTTGTTGACGTAGAAGTTAAAAAACTTCGGGAATCAGTAGCCGGATTCTTTAAAAATTATCACGCTCCTCTTGACAAAGAACTGCTCGGAGCTATGCTTGAGATGTATTACAATAATGTGCCTGCCAGTAACCAACCTGAGTTGCTGAACGAAATATACAAAAAGTACAAAGGCGATTTTGCTGCTTATGCCGAAGCTGTTTTTGCCAAAACAAAACTTGCAAGCCTTACTAATGTTAATAAATTACTGGACAAACCTTCAGCCAAGGCAATCGACAAAGATCCTGTAACAGTGCTGACAAAAGCTTTTGCCGGCCTGCAAAGCAAGTTCAGACCACTGCAGATTGAAGTTGCAGATATGGCTGCCAAAGGAGAACGTCTTTATATCAGAGGATTACGCGAAATGAAGAAAAACGATAAAGTATTTTACCCCGATGCCAATTTTACCATGCGTCTGACCTATGGAACCATTGGCGATTATTATCCTGCTGACGCTGTACATTATGACTACATCACTACACTTACCGGAGTAATGGAAAAAGAAGATCCTTCGAATTGGGAGTTTGAAGTTCCGGAAAAACTAAAAGAGCTATACAGACAAAAAGATTATGGAATGTATGGCCAGGACGGTGAAATGATCGTAGCATTCATCTCCAACAACGACATCACCGGAGGAAACAGCGGAAGCCCGGTGATGAACGAAAATGGAGAGCTTATTGGAATAGCATTCGATGGCAACTGGGAAGCAATGAGCGGTGATATTGCCTTTGAACCTGAACTTCAGCGAACTATCTCGGTGGATATACGTTATGTGCTCTTTATCATTGACAAATTTGCAGGTGCAAAGAATCTGATCGATGAACTTACTATCGTTCCGAAAAAAAGCAGTCAGTCTTTCAAAATAAAAACTGACATCATGATGGAAACTGAAGACGCCATTCAAAGATAGAACCAAGTAATAAA
>RZYY01000127.1 GCA_009930115.1 Sphingobacteriia bacterium
AGCCGGTGTCACCCCGACCGCAGATGTGAAGCGAAGCGGAACATCGAAGGGAGAGGTCTCCTTTTTTTACCAATATCCTTGTCAACGATGAACAGAAAGCAAAGCGAAACATCTAAGGGAGAAATCTCCTTAAAAACCAGAAGATGTGTTCCTATGTCATTTTACTAACAGGCTACCGGTAGGGAACCTATAGACTACTAAAAGCATGCTGTTTTCAAAATAAATGACCTTCGATAATCCCCTGAATTCGGGGTTTATTGCATGTTGTTTGATTTATTCTTTCATTCATCCACAGGCAGAAAAAATTGAATTCCTTTTGCTTTTTTTTGAAATTTTAATGCTTTGGACGGATCAAGGGTTTGTGTGAATTTCGGATCACCGTAAAGAAATCGCATCGATTCGATCTTTTCCAACTCTTTACGCAGTGCATCGCAGGCATATATGGTGAAAAAGCAGAAACCACCGGGGGTTTTGCGTTGTGTTGAATTTTTTCCCTTATAAACTCTCCAACATTTCCATGCTCGTGATTATCAATGATGGAGGTGTTTAGTTTTTCAAAGGGGGAATTTTCGATATTCATAAGATTTCAAAATGTACCTTTTACTTTTTAAGGCATGTTTTCAATCAAATACAAGTTTACCTGTTAATTCAAAAAGTTAAAATTTGTGTTTTTAAAAAACTACCTGCCAAAATAATCATTTTGGTAAATTATCTCTTTGACCAGGTTGAATTTGGCACATTACTTTCGTGCACTTTTACAGAGCATGTTATGAAGTACCGCATAACCATGCAACCAGTTAATGCTTTACATACCATAAAACTTACCCCGATTATCGGGGGAAATGACAATTTTTCCCGGCCGGAAATGATCATCTGTCAAATCAACTGAGTTCGGATCGTTATTCGTTGTTTGAATCACTCTTTCCCCCAATCCCGATTTTGTGTATTTTTGCGCGCTAAAATTCTTATCTCATTAATTCGAACAGGTAAATGGAAACTGTAGTAAGCGGTATCAGGCCAACCGGAAATCTTCATTTGGGAAATTATTTCGGGGCGATCAGGAATTTTTTGAAAATGCAGGAACAAAACAATTGTTTTTTCTTTATTGCCGATTATCATTCCCTCACCACCCATCCTACTCCTGCCGACCTGCATGGTAACGTGAAACAGGTTTTGGTGGAATATCTGGCCTGTGGTATTGATCCCGAAAAAGCAACCCTATACATTCAGAGTGATCTGCCCGAAACAGCCGAGTTATATCTTCTGTTAAATATGAATGCCTATCTTGGTGAGCTTGAGCGGGTAACCACTTTCAAGGAAAAAGCCCGAAAGCAGCCTGAAAATATCAATGCAGGTCTTCTCACCTATCCCTCACTGATGGCTGCAGATATCATCATTCACAAAGCTCACAAGGTCCCGGTTGGAAAAGACCAGGAACAACATCTGGAAATGACCCGTACCCTTGCCCGCAGGTTTAACCGAATGTATAACACAGATTTATTTCCCGAGCCACAGGCATTTAATTTTGGAGAAAATCTGGTAAAAATTCCCGGGCTGGATGGCAGCGGCAAGATGGGTAAATCGGAAGGCGAAGGAAATGCAATCTTTCTGGCTGAAGATCCAAAATCAATCCGTAAAAAGGTGATGAGAGCAGTTACCGATGCAGGCCCGACCGACCCTAATGCTCCAAAATCAGAACCTGTTGAAAATCTGTTCACCCTGATGAAAGTTCTTTCTTCACCCGACACCGTGCATTATTTCGAAGAACAATACAATAACCTGCAAATCAGGTACGGGGACATGAAAAAACAACTTGCTGAAGACATTATCCGTTTTTCTTCTCCGCTGCGCGAAAGAATTCTTGAAATTTCAGCAGATGAAAGCTACCTGAGTAAAGTTGTAAGAATGGGAGCTGAAAAAGCACATGAAAGCGGAGCAAAGACGATCAAGGAAGCCAGGGAAATTATTGGTTTTAGAAAATTCTGACCAGCGTAAATCAATCACGCACTGCCATTTATGCCTCAAAATATTGATACTTCAAGAATTACTGAAAAAGTTGTACTTGTCGGCCTCATCACCGGAAAAGACAACATCGACCGAATTAATGAATATCTTGATGAGCTGGAATTTCTGGTGGAAACTGCCGGTGGTGAAACCATTGCAAGATTCACGCAGAAACTCGACAAACCCGACCCGCGCACTTTCGTTGGCACCGGTAAACTGGATGAAATTGCTGCTTTTGTGAAAGCTGCAGATGTTGACATTGTAGTTTTTGATGATGAACTCAACGGATCACAAATACGAAACATCGAAAAAATATTGGAGCTGCGTATTCTTGACCGCAATAATCTGATCCTCGATATTTTTGCCCGCCGGGCGAGAACATCCTACGCAAAAACACAGGTTGAACTGGCTCAGTACGAATATATGCTTCCCCGTCTGACCCGCATGTGGACGCACCTGGAACGTCAGCGCGGCGGTATCGGTCTGCGTGGACCGGGTGAAACGGAAATAGAAACCGACCGGCGAATCATCAGGGATAAAATCAGCCTGCTGAAGAAAAAACTTGAGCAAATTGACAAGCAAATGGCTACTCAGCGAAAAGCACGCGGCAAGATTGTAAGAGTAGCACTTGTCGGATACACCAATGTCGGGAAGTCAACAATCATGAATGCCCTGAGTAAATCGGAGGTATTTGCAGAAAACAAACTGTTCGCCACTCTCGATACCACCGTACGAAAAGTGGTAATTACTGATTTGCCGTTTTTGCTCTCCGACACCGTCGGATTTATCCGAAAACTTCCGCACAGCCTGGTTGAGTCGTTCAAATCAACACTTGATGAAGTGCGCGAAGCCGATCTGCTGCTGCATGTTGTGGACATCTCCCACGAAGGTTTTGAAGAACAGATACATGTGGTCAACCAGACACTTGCCGAGATTGGTGCAGCCGACAAACCGACCATCATGGTTTTCAATAAAATAGATGCTTACACCTGGGTCATAAAAGACGACGACGATCTTTTACCACCTTCCAAAGAAAATATCACCCTTGAAGAGCTTAAGAAATCATGGATGGCTGGTTACTCGCAGCCTTCAATTTTTGTTTCAGCCAAAAACAAAGAAAACTGGGATGAATTTCGCCAGGCATTGCACCAAAAAGTCAAAGAGATTCATATCGCCCGCTATCCTTACACCGAAAGCCCTTTTTATGATGAATCCTGAAAATTACCATAAATCATACTATCGTGAAAGCAATACATCTATATGCCCTTTCCATTTTGTCAGGATTGATTCTCAGCCTGGGCTGGCCTATGTATGGTTTTCCCTGGCTGTTATTTTTCGGGTTCGTTCCGCTGCTATTTATCGAAGACCACATTCAGCAGAATTTTCATAATTTCCATAAATACAGTATTTTAAAGTACAGCTATGTAGCTTTTATCGTCTGGAACACACTGACCACCTGGTGGATATGGAATTCGACCATATTTGGAGCCATAATGGCAGTTCTTCTCAATTCTCTCTTCATGGCTGTTGTGTTCTGGCTTTTCCACTTAAGCAAAAAATCATTTTACAGTCGAAGCAACGCAATTTACCTTTTGATAATTTTCTGGATTGCCTTTGAATACCTGCATCTTGACTGGGATTTATCCTGGCCCTGGCTGAATCTGGGAAACGGCTTTGCCAATTACACCAAATGGGTTCAGTGGTATGAATTTACCGGCACTCTCGGCGGGACCTTCTGGATTTTACTACTGAATATTTTATTTTTTAAACTGATAAAAAAAATCCTTGGTAAGACTGAAGGAAGTGTGTCGATTTTAAGCAACAGCATAACGGCACTGCTTGTTTTAACAATTCCGATGATTTTCTCAATCATTCTTTTTTCAAATTATGAGGAAAGTGGTGAATCTGTTGAAGTCATCATTTCCCAGCCCAATATTGATCCTTACACCGAACAGTACAATACACCGGTAAAAGAAGTTATAGACAAAACACTGGGTATTGCCGAACCGTTGATTACCGAAAAAACAAGATTTCTTGTCTGCCCCGAATCTGCTCTTCAGGAATCCATCTGGCATCATGTTGCAGAAGAATCGCGAAGTGTGGTACTTATCCGCCGGTTTTTGGAAAAATACCCTCAGGTGAATATTGTCATTGGTGCTTCTACATTCAGGCTTTTCGAAGAAAATGAACCACCTACCCGCACAGCCAGACAATTTGCCGATGTTGAAAAATACTATGATGCTTACAACACTGCTTTGTTCATCAACGATAGTGCGCCTGTCGGACTTTATCACAAATCAAAGCTGGTTCCGGGGCCTGAAAAAATGCCATTCCAACGGTTGCTTAAACCATTGCAGCACCTGGCTTTCGATCTGGGAGGTACCGTTGGCAGTCTGGGAACTTCAGCCGAACGTACCGTGTTCTCCTCAAAATGTGGTCATTATCATGTACCTGCCATCATTTGCTACGAATCGGTTTATGGAAATTTCACCGCTGAATTTGTGCGCAATGGCGCCAATATCCTGTTTATTATTACCAACGACGGTTGGTGGGATAACACACCAGGACACCAGCAGCACTTTTTATTTGCCCCGCTGCGCGCTATCGAAACCCGCCGGAGTATTGCACGTTCGGCAAATACAGGCATTTCGGCATTTATCAATCAGCGCGGTGATATCCTGCAAACAACTGAATACTGGGTTCCCGATGCCATCAAAACTACCCTTCAAGCTAATACCAAATTTACTTTCTATGTGAAACACGGTGACTACATCGGGCGTATCTGTACCTTTTTAGGTATTTTTCTTCTTCTGATTGCGCTTACCGCCTCAGTCATCAATCGTGACAAACTAAAACCGGCCAAATAAGCCTGTTTTTCGCTTAGCCTGTTATTCCGATTAGCTTTACAACCTTCATCCGTCTGAAAAAAATTACTTGATGTACTTACCTTTCCGGTAAACAATTTCTATGGAATCATGGTTATTTCAAATAAAATCCATGAAGGAAAAACACCCCGAAAACCGGTATTCAAATAAATTAATCAGTGAGAGCAGCCCGTATCTTTTGCAACATGCCTACAATCCCGTGAACTGGCATGCCTGGAACAGTGAAACCCTTCACCTGGCTCAAAAGGAAAACAAAATGATGCTGATCAGCATTGGGTATTCAGCATGCCACTGGTGTCATGTAATGGAAAGTGAATCTTTTGAAAATGAAGCTGTTGCAGCCATAATGAACGAACATTTTGTCTGTGTGAAAGTTGACCGGGAAGAGCGCCCGGACGTTGATGCAGTGTATATGAATGCCGTCCAGATGATTCACGGTAACGGGGGCTGGCCGCTCAACTGTTTTGCTCTTCCCGACGGAAGACCGTTTTATGGCGGAACATACTTCAAACCCGATCAATGGCTCGACCTGCTGAAAAATATTGTAAGCCTTTTTAAACTGAAAAGAACAGAGCTGGAAAAGCAAGCCGGACAAATCGTTCATGGCCTTAGCCATGACAATCTTATTAAACCGGTCCGTGAGCAAATAAAACCAGATCCTGCAGTTCTTGACCGCGCTCTGGAAACAATGAAATTCAGCTTTGATAATAAAAACGGAGGATTAAGAGGAGCCCCAAAATTTCCCCTGCCGGTAAATTTCAGCTACCTCCTTCGCTTTGCAGGCCTGAACCAGAACAAAGAGATTTTTTACTTTCTTGAACTGACCCTGGGAAAAATGGCAGCCGGAGGCATTTACGATCAGTTAGCCGGAGGTTTTGCCCGTTATTCGGTAGATGCAAACTGGAAAGTGCCTCATTTTGAAAAAATGCTTTACGATAATGCCCAGTTGATTTCACTTTATTCTGATGCCTTCATTCTGACAGGGAAACAGTCTTATCTTAAAATTGCCGGCGAAACTGCAGATTTTATCCTTCGTGAAATGACCTCGCCCGAAGGATTATTTTACTCAGCGCTCGACGCAGATTCCGATGGCGAAGAAGGATCATTTTATATATGGACTGAAAATGAATTTTACGAAACCGTTGGTGAAAATGCTGAACTGATCGGTGAATTTTTTGGGATAAACCATGAGGGATTATGGGAAAAAGGGAAAAACATTCTTGTGAAACCATTGGATGAAGACACCTTTGCCAGACAAAAAAACCTGAATAGAAAATTGTTCTCCGAAATACTTTCAACAGCAAAATTGCAATTGCTGACCAAACGAAACCAGCGCACACGCCCGTCATTGGATGATAAATGTCTGATTTCCTGGAACGCACTGATGATAAATGCACTAACCCGGCTTTACCTCGCCGGTGGCCGGCCGCAATACCTCCAATCAGCCCGAAAAGCAATGGATTTTATTATCGAAAATATCATCCAGCCAAATGGAGGGATCATGCACAGTTTTAAAAACGGAAAAACATCCATTCAGGGATTCCTCGAAGACTACAGTTTCACAATAGAAGCCCTGATCAGCCTTTTTGAAGCTTGCGGAGATGAATCTTATATTATTAAAGCCCAACAACTTACCAGTTATACAATTGAAAACTTTTACGATGAGCAGGAAGGAATGTTCTGGTTCACCGACCGGCAATCCCACGATCTGATTGTCAGGAAAAAAGAAATAACTGACAGCGTCATCCCGTCCTCCAATTCAAGTCTGGCGTTGGCACTGTTCAAACTGGGCAAAATTTCCGAAAATGATGAATATATCAGTATTGCTGTCAGAATGGCTGCAGCGATGAAAGAAAACATTGAAAAATATCCGGCGTCCTTTTCAAATTGGGCATTGCTATGGATGTTTATCAGCAAACCCTTCTATGAGATTGTTATTTGTGGCGATAAAGCACAGGATTTTGCCTTCAAAATGTCGAAATTACCCTATCCCGGGAAGATTGTCCTTTGGAATAATGCAACCGGAACGCTGCCGGTTTTCAATAATCGCTTGAAAGACGGACAAACGCTGATTTATATATGTTCCGAAAAGGTTTGTCAAAAACCTGTAGCTTCTGTTGAAGAAGCAACTGAATTATTAAAGGTTGTTTAATCGTAGGAAAAATCTTTCAGCATTTTCCGATAAACGGAAAAAACCCTTGCGCGGGAGATAAAGCCGACATATTTACCATCATTTAGCACAGCAACATTATACTTGTCGGTATTCTGAAATTTTGTTGCAATATCTTCCATCGACTCATGAATATCAATGGTGATTTCCGGCTGAAACATTAAATCACTGACATGGACTGAATCATACAGCTCGGGCCTGAAAATTATATCCCGAATTTTATCCAGAAAAACAATCCCGATAAAGTTGTATTCATCGTCAACTACCGGAAATATATTTCTTGTAGATTTGGCAATAACCCTGACCAGATCACCCAGGGAATCATTCAGATGAACGGTTAAAAAATTGGTTTCAATCAGTTTATCAGCTTTCATCAGCGAAAGAACAGCTTTGTCCTTATTGTGCGTTATAAGCTCACCACTTTCAGCAAGTTTTTTACTATATAGAGAATGTGGTTCAAAATATTTGGTAGTAAGATAGGCAATGGTAGCAGTGATGATCAATGGGGGGAAAAGTTCATAACCACCTGTTATTTCAGCAATTAAGAATATAGCTGTCAGGGGTGCATGCATTACTCCTGCCATCACACCGGCCATCCCAACCAGTGAAAAATTACTTTCAGAAACAGAAAATACCGAAACGGTATTTATAAATCTGCCGGTAAAAAAACCTATAAGGCCTCCCATAAAAAGCGAGGGAGCAAAAATACCACCTACACCACCAGCTCCGGAAGTAGATGCAGTGGCAATAGCCTTTAAAAATATTAAAAGAAGGAAAAGAAAAAGAAACATCCACTGATTGTCTATAAAGCTTCCAAAAAGACTTTGATTAATCACAGATTCACCATTTCCTTTCAGTATTTCCATCAGTGCTCCATAACCCTCACCATAGAGAGAAGGGAACATATAAATCAACAAACCCAAGATTATGCCCCCGACAAGTATTCGTGTAAAAGGACTTTTCAACAGATCAAATTTCCCTTCCACCATCATGATTGCCCGTGAAAAATACAGAGAGGCAAAACCTGATGTCAGACCAAGAATGATATAAAAAGGAATATCATTGATAATAAAAGGGGTTTCGATACTATAGAAAAATATCACACTGCTACCCATCAGCAACCAGGCAATCAGAGCTCCTGTCAGGGCTGATATCAGCAGAGGGATTAAAGTTGTGAGGGTAAGCTCGATCATCAGAATTTCGATGGTGAAAACAACCCCTGCAATGGGTGCCTTGAAAATTCCGGCAACAGCACCTGCGCTGCCACATCCGATCATCAGTATAATGGTTTTGTAATTCAACCGGAAAAGCCTTGCCAGATTTGAACCAATGGCTGAACCGGTGAGTACAATTGGTGCTTCAAGCCCGACTGACCCTCCAAATCCGATGGTCAGACTACTTGCAATCATCGAACTGAAAGTGTGGTGAACTCTCAGGAGTCCGCTCTTCTTTGAAATTGCATATAATATACGGCTTACACCATGACCGAGATCGTCTCTTACAAAATACTTTACAAAAATAACCGTGAGAAAAATCCCGATTGCAGGCAACAATAAATAAAGAAAATTTCCCCTTTCGAAACTAAATCTGTCAGTGACAAATTCGTAAGTGAAATGTGCCAGGTTTTTAAGCAGTACAGCAGCAATACCACTAAAAATCCCTACGATAATACTCAGAAAAAGGATAAATTGCCGGTCCTTGATGTGTTTGACTCTCCATATCAGAAATTTTCCAAATAATGTTAGCTTTGTCATATCGTCTGCAAAAGTATCCAAAAACTTGATATTGCCGATACCTAAGATAGTGAAATATGGAACGGATCAAAAAAAATTTCAAAAAACTTTGTTATTAATAAAAATTGTATTTTTGTCAGCAGGTGAAAAGACTAAACCATATAGAAATCAATGAATTTTCATTGTAAAATATCCGGTAATATACTTTCGCTCAGGTTATTGCAAAATACACCAAATGGCAAATCATTAAATTTTCATATCATGAAAAATAATTTTCCCACAAATCAATTCATTCAAAATACTTTTAGAGAATTGATGGTGGTTTTACTGATTGTTTTCATTATCGCTCCTAAATTTACATTAAGTCAGGATATATTTTTCGAAAACACAGAAAAATACAAAACATATTTAAATCCTGAAGCAATCACAGAATCATACCAGGAGGATTTAAGTGACAATTCAAAAGATGGTGAGGGTTTTCCTCCTGTTTGGGAAGAGCCTGTTTTTACAGGCACAAGTCACGGGTACCTGATCATGCTTGAAGCCAATCCGCGGATCAACGACATTCCGCTTGAGTATGGTGACTGG
>RZYY01000310.1 GCA_009930115.1 Sphingobacteriia bacterium
GGGATTTGAATTTTGCTGTTGAGAATGGAATGATTGAAAAAATTGGAGATAAAAATACAACGAAATATAAATACAAATAAAAACAAAGCCTAATCGCGTAGACGGCTGACGGCCAGATGACCGCCAGTGCGCCTCTCACACCACCGTACTCCTTCAGGTAAACCTTCGGAGCAGGCTCCCGGGTCTTCCCGATAATATCGGGAGCGGTTCGCTAAATCATGGGGAATAGCAATTGCTTGTAATTTGATGTTTCTAAGCTGCGTAATTATTTTCCAAAATGGTTGCAAATGAATCTAATACTGCAATGTCACCTGGGATTGAATAGAAGGCGAAATGCTGACTTTCTTTTGTTATGGGCAGGGAGGTGTTATTTTGCCCGGCTAATTTTGGTATTGTTAAAAAATATATTTCCCTTTCCCTTTCAAGTGCATGAACACCCGCTGATTGATTAGACCAAGATACGAAAAGATCTTCGCATTCAGGGGCTAATTCACTTATTTGCAATATTATGTGTGGTGTGGGTTACATTTTATTAATTTATCAAACAGGTTTGTTTTTGTTATATAATTTAGGAGATCAAATTCTTTGCCTTGCTTATCGATCGTAATCATACCGAAGTAATCTAAAAATCGCTGGAAAGTCCGAATAGAAAAACATCGGTATGAATTACGTTCCACAGTCCCATAAGTTGGTTCTATTGCGCCTAACAATTGAGGAAAAGCGTTAAAATATTTTTCAGCATAAAATGAATCTACTCGTTTTTTGTGCCCATATTTTGACAACAAAATCAACGTAAACCCATACCCAAGTTGTCCGATTTGGTTCTCGCCATATCCGTCATAGTAAGCCCAATTGAACTTGTTTGCAAAGGTCAGGAATATCAGTCGAAATAATTCCTCATTATTTCCAAGTACCTTTTGGGATGATTTTGTCAAGCTAAGTTTCCCATTTCTCTTTTTGACCAATCCGGCAATTTGAATAATAATATGGGTAAGATTTACAGATATTGAATCCGTTTCTTTATACAATTTTGAAAACCCTTTTTCAATGAAATAATCTTTCAGGAATCCTTGACTATAAAGGTCTGATACTACCTTTGTCGGCAAAAATCCTTTGTTGGTTAGTTTAATCTCTCCCATTTTATCCAATAAACCGGCTAAATACTTGATCTGGTTAAGTATGGGAATTTTTAAATACTCTGTGTCAGATAATTTTTGTAATTGAATTGGACTGTCTTTGCCGAAAGTAAAATGTAAAATCTGATGCATCTCAAACGGCGAATAGCCTTCAAAATGTGAAATCGACCGATTGTTTTGTTCATTCATCACTCGGTCAAGATGTCTCTGGAATTCAGTTAAATCCATGGCATAATATTGTTTTATAGTCTGTGCCGGTATGCCACACAACAGGGGCCGGGGCAAAAACCACGTTCAAAACTCAAATATAGGTATTTTTGGAGAGAGTTAGCCTTGCCTTTTCCCTGCAGCACCCTTTCTTGCATTTATTTTTAACGTTCATTAAGGGTCATGACTGTTTTTGCCCAAAATACGCCCGCCAATAAAACCCCACAAGATGTCTGTACCCTGGGGCTAACAATGAATAACGCTTTTACACCAAACTTCAGTTCCGCAATTTCTAAAGGCCTAAACCGTTTTAGCTATTTCATCAAAATCGATATCTTTGTACAAATTAAAAAAACCAGACAACGGTAATAAAAAAATACGATGGAGAAAAATCCAGAAAAAATACCGGTTTACATCTATTCCGGTTCACAAGAAGGAAGTTGTGCTGTTGCCGGCGAAATAGCTGCGCTAATCCGGCAAAAAACAAAGCGGGATGAATATACGGTGCTGGGTTTAGCTACCGGCTCCACACCTACTGAAGTGTATAAAGAGCTGATCAGGTTGCACCGTGAAGAAGGGTTATCCTTCCG
>RZYY01000016.1 GCA_009930115.1 Sphingobacteriia bacterium
TAACAAACCTGACGACACTGCTTAAATTCTTCAGGACGGATGGTTGCATACGGGAGACCTGGGCGAAATTGACAAAAAAGGATACCTGAAAATTACAGGCCGTAAAAAAGAAATCATTGTAACCTCAAGCGGAAAAAACATTAATCCGGCTGAACTGGAGCAATCAATCGAAGAAAAAATAAATGGTATTGCCGAAGTAGGGGTGTTGCTGAGCAACGAAAAGCTACATGCAATCATACGGCCGGATCATGTGAAACTCGGTGAAGCAGGTGTTTTGGATATGAAAAAATATTTCAGGGAAGAACTCATCAGCCGGTTCAACAAAGATGTCAGTCCGCACAAGAAAATCATTTCCTTTACCATTTCCGAGAGTGAACTTCCGCGAACCCGGCTGGGTAAACTCCAGCGCTTCAGGCTTCAGGCACTGTTGCAAACGCTGTCAGGTGAGGAGAGACAAAAATCACCAGCTGATTTCGAAGAATATGCTGTAATAAAAACCTATCTTCAGGAGCAAAAATCCATTGAAGTATCGCCGGATGACCACCTTGAATTTGATCTTGGCCTCGATTCCCTTGATAAGGTAAGTTTTCAGACATGGCTTGAAAAATCTTTTGGAGTGGACCTGAAAGGTGAACATCTGGTCAAATTCCCTTCAGTTGTCAAGCTTGCTGAGTATATCCGGGAAAAAAAGTCGGGATTTCGCCACGAAACCATCAACTGGTCTGATATTTTAAAGGAAAAAGTACACATTCATTTTCCGGGGAGCTGGTATGCCAGCCACCTCATGCTGAAGCTCTCGAAATATATTTATAAAGTTTATTTCAGGCTTTCGTACGACGGTTTGCAAAATCTTCCTCAGGCACCTTTTATCATGGCAGCAAATCATCAGAGTTTCTTTGATGGATTCATTATCGCTTCCCTTCTTAAGCGCAAAATATTTAGCAGAACCTATTTTTACGCAAAGGAAAAGCATGTGAAATCCAGATGGATGAAATTTTTAGCCCGGCATAACAATATCATCATCGTTGATCTGAACAACGATCTTCGTCTTTCCCTGCAAAAAATGGCCACAGCGTTGCAAAATAACCGGAACATCATCATTTTTCCGGAAGGAACACGTACCAAAGACGGAGCTGTCGGTCAGTTTAAGGATACTTTTGCCATTCTGAGCCGTGAACTCGGAGTGCCGGTGGTTCCGGTAGCCATTAACGGCGCCTGGCATGCTTTCCCGAGAGGCAGTTTTTTCCCGAAACCATTCAGGCAGATAACAGTTAGTTTTCTTAAACCTATCCATCCGGGCAAAGAAACATATCAGTCAATTAGCCGCGTTGTGAGGGAACAAATTCAAAGCCAACTGGCATCTTAGTTTTCATTTTGTTGATGAACTATATTCGGGAGACTTTCTTCCTAAATTTAAAATACAGAACAAATTCAATATCCGGTTTTAGGCAAAATCTCTACTTTTGCACGGATTAAAAGAATTGGCCCCATAGTTCAATGGATAGAATTTCAGATTCCGGTTCTGACGATGTGGGTTCGAATCCCGCTGGGGTCACATTTTCCATTTATGCTACAGTTGATATCCGGTCAGTCTTGTCAGACTTGACTTATCCTCAATAAGTTTTTTTTAAGTGTCAGCTGCATTGGCATATTTTTTAAACTCCTTTCAGATCTTTGAATAAAAGCATTTTTACCAACCACCCCAAAAACCCTATCTTTGCCGGCTTAAAATGAGATGACCTGATGGAATTTAAGATAGAAACCACTGATAAACAAAGCATGGCGAGAGCCGGGATAATTTCCACCGATCATGGAATCATTCACACTCCGATTTTTATGCCTGTAGGTACAGCAGGAACAGTAAAGGCTGTACATTTCAGGGATATAAGTGAGGATGCCGGTGCCGAAATTGTACTGGGAAACACTTATCATCTTTACCTGAGGCCGGGAATGGAGATTATGGAACAGGCGGGCGGACTTCACCATTTTAATGGCTGGCGTAAACCATTGCTGACAGACAGCGGGGGATATCAGGTTTTCTCCCTTTCGGCACAGCGTAAAATAAAAGAAGAAGGTGCTCATTTTCGGTCGCATATTGACGGGTCAAAGCATTTTTTTTCCCCGGAAAATATCATCGACATTCAACGAATTATCGGTGCCGATATCATTATGGCTTTTGATGAATGTACGCCCTGGCCCTGCGATTATGATTATGCCCGCCGTTCAATGGAGCTTACGCATCGCTGGCTCGATCGTTGCATCAGCCGTTTTGAAAATACTTCGCCCAAATATGGTCATCATCAGTCACTTTTTCCGATTGTGCAGGGAAGCACCTTTGAAGATCTCCGAAAACATTCAGCTGAATATATTGCATCGAAAAATGCTGAGGGGAATGCAATCGGTGGTCTGTCGGTAGGTGAACCGGCCGAAAAAATGTATGAAATAACTGAGCTGGTATGCAGTATTTTACCCAAAGATCGCCCGCGTTATCTGATGGGTGTGGGCACTCCGGTAAACATTCTCGAAAGTATTTCACTGGGCATTGATATGTTCGACTGTGTAATGCCTACGCGAAATGGACGAAATGCTATGTTGTTTACCAGCGAGGGAATCATAAATATGAAAAATGAGAAATGGAAGAACGACTTTTCACCGATTGATTCCAACGGGACATCATTTGTTGATAAAGCCTACAACAAGGCTTTTCTGCGTCACCTTTTCATTTCCGGCGAATACCTGGCTCCGATGATTGCCAGTTTGCATAATATTGCTTTCTATCTGTGGCTGGTCAAAACAGCCAGAGAGGAAATCATCCGTGGTACATTCGGCGAATGGAAAAAGAGGATGATTCCAAAATTGAACAACAGGTTATAATTTTCCCCGTTCATTTGAGTTAACTATCCATCAAAGGCCAATGAAGATCATAGATCGTTATATCATCCGTAAGTTTCTCGGCACTTTCTTTTATTCCATTGCCCTGCTGTCGGTGGTAATCATTGTTTTTGACCTTTCTGAAAAGATTGATGACTTCCTCGAAAAAGAAGCTCCCCTTCGTGCCATTGTTTTCGATTATTATCTGAATTTTATCCCTTTTTTCGTGAACATGTTCAGTTACCTGTTCACTTTTATTGCTGTTATTTTTTTTACTTCAAAATTGGCCGGACACACCGAGATTGTTGCCATACTAAGCAGCGGGATCAGTTTTCGCAGGTTTCTTTGGCCTTATTTTATTTCGGCAACCCTCATCGGAATTCTTTCACTCTACATGGCCAATTTCCTTATCCCGAATACCAACAAAGTCATGTGGGCCTTCGAAAAAACCTATATCAAAAATCCTATCAGGAATGAAGACATGAACATCCACATGCAGATTGATCCGGGAGTTTTTATTTATGTGGAAAGCTTTAATACGTTTACAAAAATAGGCCAGAAATTTTCGCTGGAGCAGTTTAACGACGAGGGCCGGATGATTTACAAGCTCAATTCCGATCGTTTTAGCTGGGTCGAGGAAAGCGGGAAATGGAGGATCAACAATTATTATTATCGCCATCTTCTCGAAGACAGGGAAGTACTTGGCAAAGGGCTGGAAAAGGATACCCTGCTGAATTTGTATCCTTCCGAGTTCACAATAATTAAGGAAGACATCAAAACGATGGATTATTTCGAACTAAAAGCTTTTATCGAAAAGGAAAGCCTGCGGGGGTCACCAAAAGTAAGTGAATACAAAGTAGAGCAGTACAGACGCTATGCTTTTCCATTTTCCACACTGATTTTAACTTTGATCGGTGTATCGCTGTCGAGTCGAAAAGTACGTGGCGGGATTGGCATGCACCTTGGGGTTGGCATTGCCCTGGCCTTTTCGTACATTATGTTCATGCAGGTAAGTCAGGTTTTTGCTGCAGTTGGAGGCGTTCCTCCCCTGTTGGCTGTCTGGATTCCCAACATTATCTATGGTGTGCTGAGTATTTTTATGATACGCATGGCACCAAAGTAGGCTTTTTATACTGAGGAACCACAGATATAATAGAATTGATTACCGGCACTATCACCTATTGCTGGAGGATTATTTTGCAAAAAGTCACTCACAGGAAGTGTTGTTAAGCAGGAATTTTAAGTACTTAATTTTTTCTCCTTTTTGGCGAAATTTTTCTTCATAAAAGGTTTTGATCGAAACGAAATCACTGTTTTCTGAATGTTGGTCAACATCGTAAGTGTGAAAAAGTAACGAAAGCCCGTTTTCTTGAATTACCCCTAAAGTATAGTCAAAAAATGAGGTATTGTCGGTTTTCAGGTGAATGATTGTGTTGGTAGATGCCACCTGGCGATATCGTTCCATGAACTGAGGTGAGGTAAGCCGCTTTTTTGTTTTTGGTTTTTCCGGAAAAGGGTCAGGGAAAGTAATCCAGATTTCATCCACTTCTTCCGGGGCAAAAATGTCTGCTATCAGCTCAACCTGTATTCTTACAAAAGCCACATTTGTCATCCGGGATTCATGGGCTGTTTTGGCTCCGCGCCACATTCGGGCACCTTTAAGGTCGATGCCAATGAAATTTTTTTCAGGGTATCGTGTTGCAAGGCCTGTGGTAAACTCTCCTTTTCCACAGCCCAGCTCAACAACCAATGGATGATTGTTGTGAAAAAAATCATTTTTCCATTTTCCTTTCAGCGGGAAACCTTTTTTCAGCAATTCAAAGCCGGGCTGAAAGAAATGCGGGAAGGTAGCATTTTCAGCAAAATGTTGAAGTTTCTTTTTGGTCACCTTTCCTCCTGATTGCGCTAAGGTTATGTGCAGGATTATTTATTGCCTTAGCAGCCAGATATTGGGATTGTATTTTCTCCGGACTTTTTCCAGCTCGTCAAGTGCATCATTTTTTTTGAGGTAGGCAGCTATGCTCACCCGATAATATCCATTTGCAGCCTGGCCGATAATTTTCGGATCATAACCGTCAGCTGCAAAGCTTGTAATGAGTTCATCAGCATTTTCAGCTTTTTCAAATGAGCCGGCGATCAGATGGTACATCCTGATGTTGACTTTTTCGGGTGGATTGATTGGTTCGGCTTTTGGGGCCGGCGAGGTTGCAGCTACTACAACCGGTTCATGCTGATCTGTTGTTGCGTTTTCAACTACATCGTCAGGTATTTCTTTTTCAACAGAAGATGCAGATATGGTTTCCTGTTTATTTTCAATTGCCTGATCTACGCTTTTTGAAGTGAGGGGTAAGCTGATAGTCTGGGCAGAAGTGGTTACAGGCTCTGTGATGCGGGTCTGATTTTCACCGGATGGTTGATAAAAATGGAAAAGACCTGTTTCATTTTTAATGAATTGATTTACTCCGTTGAAATTGATAACAATCAGCCCGAAGATCAGAAATGCAGCTGCAATTCCTGTTGACCAGAATGCTGCACGGCGCAGGGTGTTACTTTTTTCAGTATAAGGTACAGGTGCAGTAAACGCAGGTGCTGTATGACGCAATGAACGTTGTATGGGTGGTGAAATGAAGGTGGAGAGCCCAAAAGCATCTTTGAGGTAATTTTCAGTAAAATCCTGTTCAAATTGAATATTGGCGTCAATGTCCTGAAAAAGAACACCGATTTTTTCCAGTTTTATCTGTTCCCCGGATTCGATCCTGAATGTAAAATCCTGGGCAGTTTCTTCGAGTTGCCTTACTGCTTCTTCAAACGAAATGTTTTGCCGGATGGCTGCATGGCTTGCCAGCAATCCATCATTTGCCCTGAGTTCTTTGTTGAAAAGGATTTTTTTGGCGGGGGGATAAAATGAATGTTGCCCGGGATGGATTTGTGCCGGCTGATAATTACACACAAATCCGCCAAACCCGGGGATGATCACGCAATCATGATCATGCAGGAGCTCGGCGATATATTTATTGATTTCCATGATCCGACGGATTTTTTTTATCGTGCTAAGTTAAACTAAAGATTTTTAGGAACGGTAAAATGTTGATAATTTTTTAAGATCATCGGGGGTGTCAACGGCAAATCCTTCTTTATCAGTTTCAGCAGTATGAATGGTCATACCATGTTCGATCCAGCGAAGTTGTTCGAGCGATTCAGCGGTTTCGAGTTTTGAGGCAGGCAGCCGGACAATTTTTTCAAGCATTTTTGTGCGGTAGGCGTAAATGCCGATGTGTTTGTAAAAGTTGGCTTTATTAAGCCAGTTCTGCTGGTTTTCGTTTCTGACAAAAGGTATTGGTGACCGGCTGAAAAAAACTGCCCTTGAATTTATATCAGTTACAACCTTGACTATATTTGGATTAAAGAGTTCTTCAGTTGAACTGATTCTTTTTATTAAAGTTGCAATTTGAACATTTTCATTGCTGAAAAGTTCAGCGAGTTTGTTTATTTGATCAGGGTCTATAAAAGGTTCATCTCCCTGGATGTTGATAACAATGTCGGGGAGTGGTGCAGCTATCCTGTTCACTGCCTCAAAGCAACGGGAAGTACCGCTTTGATGGTCATGAGAAGTCATTACTGCTTCACCACCGAAGCTTTCAACATGCTCAAGGATACGTTGGTCGTCAGTTGCGACAATTACTTTGTTAAGCAGGACTGATTTTTTTGATTGTTCGTACACCCTGCGGATCATGGATTTTCCCATGATGTCGGCCAAAGGTTTTCCCGGAAACCGGGTGGAGGCATATCTTGCCGGTATAATTCCAAAGATGTTCATTTCACTGGTTTTTTTTGACCAAATTCCATAAGATAGGCTTTGATAAAATCATCAATTTCGCCATCCATTACAGCCTGAACGTTTCCTGTTTCATACCCGGTCCGAAGGTCTTTTACCAGTTTGTAAGGGTGCATCACATACGAACGGATTTGAGAACCAAAGTCTATTTTACGTTTTGAGTCTTCAATTTCAGCCTGGGTTTCCCGGCGTTTTCTAAGCTCAATTTCGTAAAGTTGTGATTTGAGCATGCGCATAGCTTTATCACGGTTTTGTGCCTGCGACCTGGTTTCCTGGCATTCGACAATAATTCCTGAAGGTGCATGTCTGAGGCGGACAGCTGTTTCCAGTTTGTTCACATTCTGGCCTCCCGGGCCGCTCGACCGAAAGGTGTCCCAGGAAATGTCGGCAGGGTTGATAACAATTTCGATGGATTCGTCGATGAGCGGATAAGCGTAAACCGATGCAAAGGAAGTGTGCCGTTTGTTGGCTGCATCGAATGGAGAAAGTCTTACCAGTCTGTGCACACCGTTTTCCGACTTCAGATAGCCGTAAGCATATTCCCCTTCAAATTCAAGTGACACTGATTTTAATCCGGCAGTTTCGCCTTCCTGAAAATCAAGTTCGGTTACTTTATATTTGTTCAGCTCACCCCAGCGTATGTACATCCTCATCAGCATTTGTGCCCAGTCCTGACTTTCGGTGCCTCCTGCCCCCGGGTTGATGTGTACCACTGCGCTGAGTTTATCTTCTTCGTCACTCAGCATATTTCTGAACTCAAGGTCTTCGACAAGCCGGAGAGCATGTTTGTAAGCTCTTTCCAGCTCCTGTCCGGTGGCACCTTCTTCATTGTAAAATTCATAAATTACCATCAGGTCGTCGCAGGCATTTTTAACTTTTTCATATGCCGAGGTCCATGACCTGATGCTTTGAATTTCTTTCATGACCAATTCGGCTTTTTTCGGGTCTTTCCAGAAATTCTCCTTATGGGTGATTTCTTCTTTTTCGCTGATTTGCTTTAGTTTATTATCGATGTCAAAGATACCTCCTCAGGGCTTCTGTTCTTTTTTCGAGCTCTTTGATGTTTTCAGGTAAAGTCATGATTCTATTTTTTCATTAATTAAAAAATTTTTCAGCCAGATCGATTTCGTAACCTCTGGCGGATAAGAACGCCAATATTTTTTGTTTTCTTATAAAAGGTTCTGTTTCCTTTAGTTCTTTTGATTTTGATAAAATAAGCAGTTGAAGGTTTTTCCTGTACTGCTCTGTGTCAATTTGCTTCAATGCCTCCACAATTATTTCATGAGGTATTCGGCGGGCGTGAAGCCCTGAAGAAATTTTTAGCATACCCCATTTATTCTGGTTCACTTTGCTGCGCACATAAAGGTCGGCATAACGTTTTTCGGAAATGTAGTTTTCTTTCTCAAGCTGATTAATGAGAGTTGTTTTTATATCATCAGGTGCTCCCCATGCAGTGAGCTTTTGCCATACTTCTGACTTACAATGCTCAGCGGCTGCGCAATATTTTTTTGCTTTGCTTAAAAAGTCGTTGTAATTCAATGTATTTTTCAAAATTCGTTGGTTAATAATTTTTCGACCAATACGGGAACAGCGCTGGCTGCTTTGTCTTTGATGAAAATGAAATGGTCTTCGGCATTTTGTTTTGGCTCACCCGGGTCAATAAGGTATCGCGGGATGTCCGGACGTGCGTAAGTAACCAGGCCTGCTGCAGGATAAACCACCAGTGATGTGCCAATGACGATTAACAAATCAGCACTTTGAACTATCTGAATAGCTTTGTAAAGCTCTTCAACGGGTTCTCCGAACCAGACGATATGTGGTCTGAGCTGACTGCCCAAGCTACATTTATCTCCCAGTTTCAGTTCCCATCCCTTGATAGCATAAATTAAATGCGGATTGGCAGTACTTCTTGCTTTTTTAAGCTCACCGTGCAGATGCAGTATTTTTTGTGAGCCCGCTCTCTCATGCAAATCGTCAACATTTTGAGTTATTATCTGCACATTGTATTTTTCTTCCAGTTTTACGAGGGCAAAATGTGCTGCATTGGGTTTTACTTCGAGCATTTGTTTGCGTCGGGCATTATAAAAATCAAGCACCAGTTCCGGATTCTTTTCCCAGGCTTCCGGACTGGCAAGCTCTTCAAAACGATGGGTTTTCCAAAGTCCATTATCATCCCTGAAAGTCCTGATACCACTTTCGGCACTGATTCCGGCCCCGGTAAGTACTACTATCGTTTTCATACTTTTTGTAAATACATCGTTGGTCCGTCATTTTTTGCTTTTGCCCGTTTTAACATCTGGTAAAAAATGCAACGGTTTATTTTAAAAATCATCTGATCTTTCAATAAATGCAGAAAAGAAGGATAAAAAAAGCATCCCGCGGGAGAATTCCGGGATACCGGCAAAATTAAGAATATTCTTTTTCAGTGAGGAAATAAACTCATGTCGTCAAGTACTTTAACAACGCTTTTGACATGTTCGGCTGATTCGTGTAAAAGTCGGTACTCTTTGTCGTTAAGGTTGAGTTCAAAGATTTCTTCAATGCCGTTTTTCCCGAGTTTAACAGGTACACCGATATAGAGGTCATTGATTCCATACTGACCTGTTAGGCGTGCGCAAACCGGGAAAATTCGTTTCTGGTCATCTACAATACTTTCGACCATTTGAGCTGCAGCAGCTCCCGGAGCATACCAGGCGGATGTTCCCATCAGGTTGACCAGTTCCCCTCCTCCTTTCCGCGTGCGATCAACAATTTTATCGATTTGTTCCTTTGTCAGGAGCTCTGTAATGGGGATTCCTTTAACCGAAGTGTACCTGCGCAATGGTACCATAGAATCACCATGACCGCCAAGCAATAATGCGTGAATATCTTTTGGTGAAACATCGAGTGCGTCGGCAAGAAAAGCAGTGTAACGACCGGTATCAAGTATTCCGGCCATTCCAAATACTTTGCGGCTTGGTTTGTTCGAAGTTTTCCATGCGGCATAGGTCATTACGTCAAGCGGATTGGAAACGACGATAATAATTGCTTCCGGAGAATATTTGATGACATTTTCAGTAACTTCGACAATAATTTTGGCATTGGTACGGATAAGGTCGTCGCGGCTCATACCTGGCTTGCGCGGCAACCCTGAAGTGATGACAACAATTCCGGATCCTTTGGTACGCAAATAGTCGTTGGTAACTCCAACTACACGGGTGTCAAAATTATTGATGGCGGATGTTTGCCATATATCAAGTGCTTTTCCTTCGGCTACTCCTTCTTTGATATCAACAAGAACAATTTCATTGGCCAGGTCTTTATGCGCGATTACATTTGCACAGGTAGCGCCAACATTGCCGGCACCTACAACGGTTATTCTTTCCATAATTTAGTGATTAATTCTACGTAATTTATCTAATTGATTGAAAAACAAATTGAAGTGCAAAAATACCAATTCCCATTAAAAAGTATTTTTCATTCTTTTTGTCAAAACTCAATTTATGAAATATTAACAACGCAGGCAACACCTGAAAAAAACTTACAGAATACTGTTCACGTTGGTATTGAGTGATTTAGCCGCGAGCATCAGGGAAATAATCACTATGCCTGCACCAAGAAATCCCAGTAACACATTATCTTGGGAAATCAGGCAAAAGCTGTAAAATCCGTAAAGAAACAAAGCTGCAGCCAATCCTGTTAACGAATCAAAATAATTGGTCCGAAATTTTGACATTCCGGTAAAAAATCCTAAAATGATTCCAATAAAAAAGTTGGCTGCAGGCATGGTGTATAATACCAGACGCACGTTATCACTGTAATTCCATTCATACAGGAAAAAACTGTTTGCAGTAGTGGTATAACCCATTGCAAGCATCACCGAGAAAAGTATGCCATCAAATGGTTTGGTAAAAGATTCCTTGGGCAGATAATAGAAGCGAAGCATAACAAATTTTATGAACTCGGAAAGAAATCCAATAAGGACAAATGAGTAAAAAATTATTCTGCGTAAACTATGTACGTGGGTAAGCCAGTATTCATAAACAAAATAGAGCGCCAAAATCATTGGAATTGCTGTGAGTAGGCCGACAAAATAGGCGCTTGCAAAAAGATTGAGTACCTTTTTTTCCATTATTTTATGGGCCAAAAGTATCAGAATAAAAAAAACAATCGGAGCAATCAACAGCGGAAGGTATTTTTCAATATTCATATTTTTGAGGGTTATTGGAATGATGAATTTTACGGCAAATATAATTTTTTTGGAACTATTAGGCGAAGAGAAGTGAAAATCAGATTATCCTTACAGTAAGATACAAACCAGAACTTTAACAAAACCGTTAAACAAAAATTCTGATATAGTGGTTATTAAAACGGAAACTGTTTGTTTTGGAATAAATTTAAGTACCAGCTTTGCGCATGAATAACTCAATTTTAATTACTGAAGCACCCCGCGATGCCATGCAGGGACTAAAAAGATTTATTCCTACCGGTCAGAAAGCACGATTAATCAATGCCCTGTTAAAGGTAGGTTTCGATATTATTGATTTTGGTAGTTTTGTTTCCCCGAAAGCTATTCCTCAATTGAGCGACACAGCCGACGTAATCAGTATGCTTGATATGAGCAACACAAGATCACAACTGATGGCTATTGTCGGAAATCCGAAGGGTGCAGAAAGAGCTGCTGATTTTGACGAAATTTCCTGTGTCGGGTTTCCTTTTTCTTTCTCTGAAACTTTTCTTCGTTTAAATATTAATTCCACACTCAAACAAGCATGTCGAACTGTAGATGAGATAAAAGAAATTTGTCAGAAAAAGAACAAAAAGCTGCTTGTTTATCTTTCGATGGCTTTCGGAAATCCATATGGCGATCCTTGGAGCCCGGAAATGATTGTGGAATGGGCGAAATATCTGGAGGAGCGAGAAATAGAAATTATTGCCCTTTCAGATATTATCGGAGTTGCTGATGGCGCTTTGGTAGGAAAGGTAATAAAGGAGGTTTTGCATGAAGTCAGAAAATCTGAAATAGGTCTTCATTTGCATACTGATATGCATACCTGGCACGAAAAAGTTGATGCAGCCTATCAAAATGGTTGCCGCCGTTTCGACGGTGTAATGGGGGGAATAGGTGGATGCCCTATGGCTGGTTATGAATTGGTTGGCAATTTGAATACAAAATTTCTGATTGATTATTGCAAAGAGAAAAATATTCCGCTCCAACTCGATCCTCAGGCTTTTGAAACTGCATTTTCCGAAGTAATTAAAACCTATGTAATGATTTGACGGGAAATTTTTAAGCTTCAGTAGGTGATTGAATTAATCAAAATTTATGTGGTTCAAATAATACCCGGATCATAGAACCTCCATCCTGATAAAAAACCGGCCTGTTGAAAAAATCTTAAAAAACAATTTGGTGCTCAATCCCTTTCGGTTTAATTTTGCATTCTAAAAAAGCAAATGATTATTTATCAAAATAAGGTTTGTTTCCCAGGCAAGACAAGAAGTATCTCCGGAGAGGTACTTCTTTTTTTTGTTCTTAAAATGCAAAATCATATCAAATAATAACGGAAAATGAAAAACAGAAACCTGATTTCAATCAACGACTTTTCGAAGGAGGAGCAGCTTCGCATTCTTGAGTTGGCAGCCGAATTTGAACAGCAACCCACACAGAAGATTCTGGAGAATTTTGTGGTGGCCACATTATTTTTTGAACCATCCACGCGCACCCGGCTCAGTTTCGAGAGTGCCGCATCAAGACTCGGTGCCAAAGTCATCGGGTTTTCTTCGGCAGCTTCGAGCAGCGTTACCAAGGGAGAGTCTTTAAAAGACACAATTCTCACCGTCAGCAATTACTCCGACATCATTGTAATGCGGCATCCGCGGGAAGGGAGTGCACGATATGCGGCTGAAGTATCTCCTGTACCAGTTATCAATGCCGGTGACGGAGCAAATCAACATCCGACACAGACATTGCTTGACATGTATTCGATACAAAAAACACAAGGTACCCTGGACAACCTTCAAGTGGCTTTTGTAGGCGATTTAAAATATGGACGGACGGTGCACTCTCTCACCATGGCGCTTACCCAGTTCAATACAACTTTTCATCTGGTTTCGCCACTTGAACTAAAATTACCCAGTTATGTGAAGCGTCACATAAAAGAAAAAAACCTGGCATATTATCAATACACTGAACTGATGGAAATTATTCCAAAAGTTGACATTATTTATATGACACGTATTCAACGTGAACGTTTCAGCGATCCCATGGAATACGAAAAGGTAAAGAATGCCTACAATCTTAGTAACAACATGCTTACCGATGCTCGTTCAAACATGCGGATATTGCACCCCCTTCCAAGAGTCAACGAAATAGCCGAAGACGTGGATAATAACCCTAAAGCTTATTATTTTCAGCAGGCGCTCAACGGGGTTTTTGTCCGTCAGGCGCTGCTGTCTGCAATTCTTGGAGTAAAAAAATAAAACAATAAGAGAAATAATTATGGAAAGTACAAATCAAAGAAAAGAACTCAAGGTATCAGCCATTGAAAATGGTACCGTGATCGATCACATTCCTGCCCAAAGTCTTTTCAGGGTGATTCGGATACTTCGCCTTGACAGGCTCGAAGATCAGATTCTTTTTGGAACCAACCTCGACAGCAAAAAATATGGCAAGAAAGGAATCATCAAAGTAAGTAATGTTTTTTTTAAAAGCGAGGAAATCAATAAAATTGCCCTTGTGGCACCCACTGCGACACTTATTGTGATCAAAAACTACCAGGTTGTCAGCAAAACTCAGGTTGAAATCCCAAAACATGTTGAAAAAATTGTCAAGTGTTTCAACCCCAACTGTATTACCAATCACGAAAATATCCCCACAAAATTTGATGTGATATTGGAAGGCGATACGCTGAAACTGAGTTGTTATTACTGTGAAAAAACCACGTCTAAAGAGGACATGGTTTTTCTGTAACGATAAATTTTTAGGCAGTTTTGTGCTGAAGAAAACCCTGCCTGCACTTTACCTGATCAATTTGCGATCAGCAAAAACATGCAGGGGTATGATTCTTAAATAAGATGTGTCAGCGAAACCTCCTGATGAAGATTAAAGGTCTTCCGGGATGATTAGTAACAGATTAGTTGAGGAAGAGTTTCATATCTTCATCAACGGTTTTGATTCCTGCGATACCAAATTTTTCGACGAGTACTTTTGCAACATTGGGTGAAAGGAATCCTGGCAATGTAGGCCCAAGGTGGATATTTTTTACCCCAAGATATAGCAAGGCAAGCAAAACAATAACTGCTTTCTGCTCATACCATGCGATATTGTAGGCAATTGGCAACTCATTGATGTCATTCAGTTCGAAAACTTCTTTCAGTTTCAGTGCGATCACTGCCAGTGAGTAGGAATCGTTGCATTGTCCGGCATCAAGTACACGAGGTATTCCGTTTATGTCTCCGAGAGGCAGCTTATTGTAACGATATTTGGCACAGCCTGCTGTAAGAATTACCGTATCTTTTGGAAGTTTTTCAGCGAATTCGGTGTAGTAGGCCCTTTCTTTAAAGCGACCATCACAACCGGCCATAACGAAAAACTTGCGAATGGCTCCTGATTTCACTGCGTCCACGATTTTATCCGCCAGTTGTATTACCTGATTGTGTGCAAAACCACCTATGATTTCACCTTTTTCGATTTCAACCGGTGGCTTGCAGGTTTTTGCCATTTCAATAATCTCTGAAAAATCTTTCATTCCGCCGTTAATTCTGTCAGGGATATGTTTCGATCCGGGATAGCCAGCAGCACCGGTGGTGAAAATACGATGGGTGTAGGTGGCATTCTTTGACGGAGGTACAATGCAGTTAGTAGTAAAAAGAACAGGACCGTTGAATGTTTCGAATTCTTCTTTTTGTTTCCACCAGGAACTGCCATAATTCCCGACGAAATGTTTGTATTTTTTGAAGGCAGGGTAATAATTAGCCGGAAGCATTTCACTGTGTGTGTAAACGTCAATACCGGTACCTTCGGTTTGCTTGAGCAAATCTTCCATATCGCGCAGATCATGTCCGCTTATGAGTATCCCAGGATTTTTACCAACGCCGATGTTCACTTTGGTAATTTCAGGATTACCATAGCGTGTGGTATTGGCTTTGTCCAGCAGAGCCATTCCTTCCACTCCGTATTTACCAGTTTCGAGGGTGAGAGCCACAAGGTCGTCGGCACTGAGCGAATCATCGGTAGTAGCTGCAAGCGCCCGCTGCATAAAGTTATACAGTTCAGGATTTTCCTGATCGAGGTTGAAAGCATGTTCAGTATAGGCTGCCAGCCCTTTCAGTCCATAAGTAATCATCTCGCGCAGCGAACGGATATCTTCGTTTTTGGTACTTAAAACACCAACCGAAGTGCTTTTTTCTTCAAATGCAGCTTCGTCGTCGGCAAACCAGGTTGCTGATTCATGAGACGTTACAGGAAGTTTACCTCCTAATTCCAACAATTTATTTTTTATCCTTTTGCGTAGTTCAAGTCCTTTTCTGACGCGGTTAACAAAGACCTGCCGGTCGAAGTTGGCATTGGTGATAGTAGTGAACAAACCATCAAAAATAAATTTGTTGATTTCCCTGTCTTCATAACCAAGTTTGCGCGCTTCGGTACTGTAAATGGAAATTCCTTTAAGTACAAACATCAGCAAATCCTGCAAATTTGCAACATCGCTGGTTTTGCCGCAAACGCCCTTGATTGTGCATCCGGTGCCTTTTGCGGTTTCCTGACATTGATAACAAAACATACTCATAATTATAATTTTTTGATTAAAGATAAAAAGTTAATATCAATTGTTTAAATCCATTCTTCTGTTAAAACTTTTCCATTTGAGCTGATAACGGCCTGTTTGACAGGAATATTTTTTCCTGATTGCTGCACAGCAAGTTCAACAAGTCGGGTCAATCCACTGCAACAGGGGACTTCCATTCGCGCCACTGTAATAGTATTCAGCCTGGCTTCTCTGATCATTGCCACAAGTTTCTGCAAATAACTGTCCTGATTGGAATCCAGTTTGGGGCAGGCGATGGCCAGTGTTTTACATTTGAGAAAATGGGTGTGAAAATTTCCCATCGAAAATGCTGCGCAATCGGCTGCAAGCACCAGATCAGAATTTTTAAGAAACGGCGACATGGGATTGAGCAGGTGAAGCTGCACAGGCCAGTGACTTAATTCAGATCTGACTTCGGGAAACGAGTCAACAGATCTTTCTCGATTTTCAGGGTTAATGACAAAACTTGCAGGTATTGTGCCCGGGCAGCTGCCACCACAACCTTCATTTTTTGCAGCTATTATTGCCTGATGTATTTCATTCTGGTTTAAAACAGGTTCCTGCCTGGTAATGTCAAGGTCAATTTTATTGTTTTTGATGTAAGCAATTGCTTCGCTGAGTAAATCTTCGGCACCATGCTCCCTGAGGTGCTGCAGATGTGCCAGCACAGTGTTTTTTCCTTTCTTTACCATTTCTTTCATTACCAGAACTTCGTTGTAAGGCTCGGCTTCACGTTCCTCGATTGATATCGCACCTTGCGGGCAGTTACCCACGCAGGCACCAAGTCCATCGCAAAACAAATCACTGACCAGACGTGCTTTTCCGTCAATAATTTGCAGTGCACCTTCATGACAGTTTGGAATACAAAGCCCACACCCGTTACATCTTTCTTCATCAATACTGATAATCTTTCTCTTCATTTAGTTTAGCTTAAGTTGAATGTCAGTAAGTTTGCGAGCAGAGTAATATTTTTTAAATTCAACGAAAAGCCGTTGACGTTCATTTCCGTAAACACATTCCTCAAAAGGGCAATCAATATGTTGATTGCGGCAATGATCGGCTTCAAATTTTCCGTCAATCATCTCGTAAATCTCAAATAGAGAAAGTTGTTCCGGAGGAATTAACAAAACAAATCCGCCTTTTGGGCCTCTGCCTGATGAAACAATTCCCAATTTGGTAAGGATTTGCAGCACTTTGGCAATGTGGTTACGCGAAAGTTTCAACATTTCAGCTATCATTCCTGTGTTTAGCGGCTTATTACTGAGTGCAATCAGGGATAAGCTGTGCACGGCTATGTTGGATGCTTCGGAAATATTGAATAATTTGGTCATGTGGTAAACAGGTAATTGATTACGCAAAAGTATATATATTTTTAAAATTGAAGCTTTTTTTGATAAAATTTTTTTTAATCTATCTTAGAATATTGATAATTAAATAAATAAGAATAAATATTTTTTTACTACCCTTGATTTTTTCCGGAAAACAAAACAAGAAGGAGTTAAAATCCGCTCGAAATTGGTTATTTTTGCTTTCTTTGAAAAAATCAAAAATGGACTATGTTACCCTTTTTGCTGATGTAATGCTGCCATTGCCGATTCCAGGCACATACACCTATCGTGTGCCAAATGATATAAGGCTTGAAGCGGAGCCGGGAAAAAGGGTTGTGGTTCAGTTTGGCAAGTCCAAACTGTACACCGGTCTTATCAGATTGCTTCACGAAAATGTACCGTCAGGATATACACCAAAATATATTTTGGGAATACTTGATCCGTTGCCGCTGGTTAATCCTCTTCAATTTCAGTTTTGGGACTGGATTGCAGAGTATTACATGTGCCATCCGGGCGAAGTGATGAATGCAGCTCTTCCGTCGGCACTCAAATTGGCCAGTGAAACCCGCATTGTGCAAAATCCCGATTTTGACGGAGATGTTTCACAACTCAACGAAAAAGAATACCTTATTGCTGAAGCCGTTGATATCAGGAAATCTGTTACCATTTCCGAAATATCGCGGATAGTTGAATTTCAAAAAGTAATTCCTTTGATAAAGAACCTGATTGCAAAAAAGGTGGTGTTGGTAGAAGAAGAAATAAAGGATCAGTATAAGCCTAAAAAGGAAACTTTTGTAAGGATTACTGAAGAATTCCAAAATGAAACCCGAATGAAGCAGCTCTTTGATGAGCTCGAAAAAAAAGCATACAAACAGCTTGAAATTCTGATGACTTTTTTTCAACTGTTTCCGGATTGCAAAGATGGCACTGCTACAATAAGAAAATCTGACCTTTTGAAAGCTGCCCAGGCTTCACCACAACAACTGACGGCACTGGAAAAAAAAGGTGTGCTGGAACTTTTCGAACAAGTAAGCAGTCGTCTTGAGTCTTTTGATCAAACCAGGCTGGTAAGCGATATTCAGCTGACTGAGCAACAGCAAAGAGCCATTGAATTGATCAAAAAATCTTTCGAAAAAAATAATGTGACCCTGTTGCATGGAGTAACTTCGAGCGGGAAAACCGAGATATATATCCGGTTAATTGACGAAGTTATCAGCAAGGGTCAACAGGTGCTTTTTCTTTTGCCCGAAATAGCTCTTACTACTCAAATCATCAACAGAATGCGTAAATATTTTGGTGATCGTGTCGGGGTTTATCACTCGAGGTACAATCATTTTGAACGGGTTGAAATTTGGAACAGAGTATTGGAAAAAAGCGCGCTGACTGAAAACATCGAAAAATATCAGATTATTCTGGGAGCGAGATCAGCTTTGTTTTTACCATTTAATAATCTCGGATTGGTTATTGTCGACGAAGAGCATGACAGCTCCTACAAGCAGTATCAGCCTGCACCGCGTTATCTGGCTCGGGATGCTGCCATTGTGCTTGCCGGAATGCATGGGGCAAAAATTTTACTTGGGTCTGCAACTCCCTCCGTAGAAAGTTATTATAATGCTTCCATCGGAAAATATGGAATGGTATCCCTGACTGAAAGGTATGGCGGAATGGAAATGCCTGAGATACTGGTTGCTGACCTTCGGGTGGAAACACGACGCAGGACTATGAAATCGCATTTTAGCTCAATGCTTATTCAGCATATAGAGGAGGCTTTGAAAAACAAGGAGCAGGTAATTCTGTTTCAAAACAGGAGAGGTTTTTCGTTGAGGCTTGAGTGTGAAGCCTGCGGATGGATGCCAAAATGTAAAAATTGTGATGTTACACTGATTTATCACAAATACAATAATCAGTTAAAATGTCATTACTGCGGATACTCAATTCCTGTGCCTTCACGTTGCTCCGAATGTGGCCACACCGGTCTTATCATGCGTGGTTTTGGTACCGAAAAAGTGGAAGATGAACTGAGTCTGATTTTCCCTAAGGCGAACATTGTGAGAATGGATCTTGATACTACCAGGACAAAATCTTCTTACCAAAAAATCATCACTGACTTCGAAAACCGTAAAATTGACATTTTGGTCGGGACACAAATGGTAACCAAAGGTTTGGATTTTGACAATGTTAGCATTGTTGGAATCCTTAATGCCGACAATCTGATCAGTTATCCTGATTTTCGGTCGTTTGAAAGGAGTTTCCAGCTTATGGCACAGGTAAGCGGGCGTGCAGGTCGTAAGTTCAAACGAGGGAAAGTAATTATCCAGTCTTACAGACCTGAACACGAAGTTATCAGATATGTGATGGCCAACAGGTATGATCTGATGGTTAAAAATCAACTGGCTGAACGACGCAAGTTTAAATATCCTCCATATTACAGATTGGTTGAGATCCAACTGCAGCACAGAGATGAAAATATGGTCAACTCAGCCACAGAAGAATTTGCCAATCAGTTAAAAAAAATATTGGGGCGCAGGGTTATCGGGCCGGAATTTCCAATAGTGTCGAGGATCAAAGGACTTTATTTGAAAAATATTCTGATCAAATTTGAGCGCACTCCACAAATGAGGGGACTTAAACAGCAGTTAAAAGAGGCCGTTGATCAGTTTAATGCTGAGAGTAAGTTTAAGGCTGTTCGTATAGTTGTGGATGTTGATCCTGTGTAGTATAGTGTTTTATTCCTTACTGCGCAAGTGTGAAACGCATGGTGATACCGGCATTGGTGGTTGAATTGCGGTATTGCGACGAAACATAGGGATTGTTGAGCACCATGTCATAGAATAATCTAAGGTTAAGTCTTGAATTTACAGTGTAATCGGCTGAAATATTCAGTGAGTTTACTTTTTGCCCGGTAGAAACCTGATTGATGTCCTCATCAATTCGTCTGAGGAGAGTCTTGTTGGATCGGATTGAAAAGTCAGCCCTGATGTTGAGATCACTCTTGACATTTTGCCTTGTACCGGCTGTGCCGCCTGTGGTAGCTCTGATACCAAACTGCACTTCTTTGAAACGATAGCCCAGGCCAATAACAATTTCATCCGTGCTCACTTCGGTTAATTGATTGTTAACGAAGCTCAGCGAGAGGTTTCTTCCTTTTTTAAGTTCAAATTTGGTCATAAGGCTGTTGAGCCATGTCATATCAAAAGAGATCAAAGGGTTGAACTGTTCAACGATACTCACCTGTGCGATCTGGTATCTGGAGATAAAATTATTATTGACATCCGTTGCTGAAGCAGCATTGTCAGTGCTTTGGTACAAGAGGTTTGACTGAAATGAATTAATGCTGTAAGTGGTTCTGTAGCCGTGTGCAATGGTAAAGTTACGCAAGAATTTTTTGAAAAATTCAAGTCTTGCCAGCCCATTGTATGTCAAACGCCAGTTAAGTTGCGGGATTTTGGGCATTAAGTTCAACTGGTACGAGGATGCACTTTTGCCTGAATAAGCTGACAAGAAACTATAAAGAAGTACATCCTGCTGTGAGGGGCCATATCCTTCGGGGAAACCTGTTGAATCGACTTTATTTCCATTCCAGTTTGGATTTTCGGCAGCCAGTCTTTTAGCAATTTCAAGCCGGTTTTCTTTTAGTTTCTCGAAGTTTGGATTTTGATCTTTATCATTGTCTTTTTCCCAGGCAGTTTTTAATGCTATGAATGACATGCTGAAGCTTCCCTGTTCGATGGGTGAAAAAGAATTGAATGTACCTGAAGCATCTGCTTTAAAGTACTCCTGGTGATTAAGACTATAGGTTCGGTCGGCGGTCAGTTCAATTTTAAAATCGGTAAATGGTTCTATGGTTCCCCTGAAATTGATTTGCTCATTATGTTTGCTGGCATATGCGGTATTGAGGAGTGTATCGGTTGTAAGCCAGCCATTGGCCACTGCATCGAATCTGATATCGCGCTGGCTGCCGAGCACAAATTCGTAACCGGGGGCATTCAAATCCCAGTTATTACCAACAATACCAGGCTGAGGAATAAATCCCGGCAAGAAAATACCATTTCCTTCCGAATAAGCCAAAGAAGCTCTTTTAAAACCGGTAAGGATTTTCAGGATGGTATTTGCTGCAATTCTGAAGTAATCAGGACGGGGTTTTGCTGTACTGTCCTCCAGGGGTTTCTCTTCTGGTTTTGGTGTTCCCGGACGTGGCATTCCCCCCGGGCTTGACGGTTTTTTAGGTTGATTAATATTTTTTAATCCGGGAATCTTGTCATATAATCTGTCGAGTGACAAGTTTCCGTTTAGCTGAACGGTATTGGAATTTTCGATCTGATTGCCCAGTCTCTCCTGAAGTGAAATTGGTGAAGCCTGCCAGCGATAGTTGGCCTGATAGCGGGCGGTAGCATTCACCCAGTCGAGCAAGGGTACTTTATTGATTGGAATAGTGTAGTTTATTCCGATGGTATGATTAAAATTGCTTTTTGTACCAAGATTTGAAATCTGATCCCATCGTTGATCTTTTTTTATTTCATAGTCAGGGTCCTCTTTTTCGATGCTCCCCGGCAATTCGTCAATGTAAGAAAGTACATCAGCACGGTAATCGAGGCGAAGTGAGGTGGTAAAATCCCAGTTCAGTGTGTAATTTCTGGTCCAATCCCATTTTTTAAGGTAAGTAGGTTCGATAATTACCGCATACTGGCTTTTGTTTCGCAGCAGTCGCTTGTTGTATTCTCTGTTCATGTCTGTGCGAAACGAGAAAAGTTTTGGCATCAGGTAAAAGTTAAAATCTTTGATAAGCGAAAAAACTTTTGAATTCAAAAATTTTATACCTGAGAAAGGTTTGTAGTTTTTTGGATTATTGTTGAAGTTGTATCCGATTCCGGCGAGGTATTTTTTCTGAATATCGTATTCAAAGTCAACGTTTCGGGCGGAAATTTCAGAGTAGGAGTAAGTAAGCCCCCAATTTTCAATATCGTAGATTCTGGTTTTTGTTGAAGCACCGGTTTTTATTTTACGAACATTAATAAAGTTGATGTTTTTGCGCATAACATAATCCTGATTCAGCTTGCGGATTGAATCTTTTTCAGCACGGGTGCTATATGTTTTCAGGTCTTCGCTGAGCAGAATGTCGGGGTCAAGAAGGTTATATTTCGGGTCAAGCCGCGATTCTGAAAAATCGAAGTGCATGGGTATGCGCAGGCCAAACGTTTCGGGAAAAAATTTACCAAGCTCCAGGTTGGTTGCCATATCCCAGTTTTTGGTAAATTCTTTGGCTCTTTCGTTCGTTTTCTTTTCGATACTTCCAAAACCCGGAGTGCTGTATAGTCCACTGACGGATAGATTCCCAAAGTCTGACAAATCAGTACGGATACGGGCAGTTGCGGCAAAACCACCCTGGTTGTTGAAGTCGGTCAGACGAAATTCATTAACCCAGATTTCGGCACATTTTGGTAATCCGTCATCGTTACCTGTCAGGGTTGTTTGTTTTGGATTTCTTACTCCGATCATAATGGCTTTTACGCTGCTCAGGCTTGGGCTTCCGAGGATGGTTACCTTGTTTGGTCCGTCATAGACATAATAAGGCATTGTTTGTATTACCCCCGAACCCTGCTGGCGCATGGCTTTATTGCGTTCAAGCTTATAATTGACAAGTTTTTCCAGATCGATTTTTAATTTGTTTTCCTCGGGCCAGATTACATCGGGTTCGGTGAAGGAGGTGAACCAGGGAGTAAACTTCAGTGGTATTTCGTATTCATAATAATTTTGGGTTAAATCTGAACCAAATCTGACAAAAAGTGTCAGATCACCGTCGTTGAGTTCTTGTTCTTCGAGTAGTTTTTCAGCGTGAACAAACATTTCGATAAAGCCATAATCGCGAAAGTCGAAATCTGTTGTTTTATAGGCGCCACGGGCATCTCCATCCATCAGATTACAGGTTCGCAAAACCATGGACTGTTCGTTAAGTTGTTGAAGGTTGGTAGTTCCAAGATTTACTTCACGTTCTATTCCTGGAGGAATTACATAGGGTACCGGGCTGCGTTTTCCGTTTTCCTCGATATTGATGGAGAGCACATCAAAAGATGTTTCACTTTGGATATCATTGGGGATATATTCACCTGGTGAAAGCAGGTCGTAACGATATCTCCGCCATTCACCCCTGACCAGTTCCAGAGTGGCAAAACGCAGAATTGTAGGACTGTCAAAGCCTTTCATGAACATCCTGAGAAACCGGATGGACTGAAAGTCCTGGATTCCACCAACTATTTTTTCCGGTGAACTTACAGGTATTTTAAACTGATACCATTTTACTTCACCGATCTGACCGTTTGGCAGCCTTATTCCCTGTGCAGTATAGATATCTGAAATGTAGTTTTGGCCTACATTCATGGTATTTGGATTGATCTCAACCTTGTATTGGAAATAGCGTTCAGATTCGCTCAGTGTATTGTCGCGGTTGATGTCTTCTGCATCCGGGATTGAAGTTGCTGAGGTGGGATAACCTTCCGGGTTAATTTCATCGGTTGGAGAATTTCCGTCGGGGCCGTTGTATTGTTTATAGCGGTTAAGAATACTTGCAAAATCAGCATCATTGTCATAGTCAGATCCCCTGAAATAGTGATAATTGTCGGAGGAAGGATCAGCGAGTGCATCGCGATAGGCCAAAGAGCTTGTTCCGAATTGATTTGCAATTTTTTGCAGGAAGTCTGATTCATAAAACGATTGTTCATCTTCATCCTTTAGGCCGTCCAATCCTACATCCTGATATACTCTTGATCCGTCAACATTACTGAAGTTATCCACCAGTGCCTGCAATGACGGAACTCTTCCCCAAATGGTCGTATCAACATTTTCAACCTCTTCTGTAGGCGGAAGGCCATGCTCAAACCCTTTACGCCCGTCGCGGAGGATATCTTCGGAAATATCTCCAAGATTGAAATAAAGTGCGCCGGAACTGGTTTGGTCATCGGTAAAAGGGTCCATCATCCAGAATTCGATATATTCCACATTGGTTGCTTCAAAGTTGGTGGATTCGATGCGACGCATAATCCCTCCCCAGCGGCTTTCGGGCTCTTTCAGACTGCCGTCGGCATTCATCCCTGCCGATATTCCGGGTTCTCCTTCAACATCGTAATTGTATGGACCTCTTGTTGTTGGATAGAAAGCCAGGTTGAGTATCGGAATATTGGTAGGAACTCCGTTGGGGACATCCTTGTTCGGGAAAACTTCAGTTTCGAGTACTTGTCTGACCAGGTTTTTTGATAATTCGTTGAGATCAACGTTGCCGGGCCTCAAGCTTCCGGTTTCGTCGTAAAACAGGGGGTCAATAATGTACCAGGCAAGTTTGGCACGATTATAACCATAGGAAAGTGCTGTACCTGGTGCTGCTTCGGGGAATAGTCCCGGATTTTCCTGTTTTTGAGGGGTACTTGCCAGATGCCAGTAAGCCATATTTTTAAGATCAATGGTTGATTTACTGGCCTCAAAATCATCAATGTAGGATGTGCCGGTCCGTCCGATAGCTTTGGCATGTCCGGGGATGAAATGGGCAAATTCGCCATCAATGGTTACCCTTGACTCTTCTTTTGCTGTTAAGAATGGCAGTTTGTCAATCACTTTGGTTATCAGACGGGAATTGGTTTGATAGGCAACGTCCATTCCCCAGATAGTATTTGAAATCGGATCGTTACCGTAGCTGACTTTTTGGGTCAAAGGCCGTTCGGTAAGATTTAACAGGGTAGCGCCAATATTAAAGTCTTCGCTGATGCGGTAATCAATATGGGTTCCCATCAGCCTTTTGGTTTGTACGTTGAAAAACGACTGGCTTTCCATACTAATGTTGATAGGGGTTCCCGAATTGAGCACACCTTCATTCATTATTCTTACTCTGCCTAAGGTGTAATCGACAGTATAATCAACATTTTCAACCAACGGAACTCCACCGGCTGTTACAACGACAGATCCCTGTGGGACATTGATGGCGTTTAGCGAAATTTCTGAGCCGGATGAGGATTTATAAAAACCTTCGAGGATAAATTTATTCTTTTCAGGGTATTGTTGTGCACCATTTTTTGTTAGAGTGTACAGCGAATCATAAGCGAACTGATCGGCAATGTTGTTGTTACCGATTTTTTCCCTTAAGTAGCTTCCAAATGGTTCAAGTACTGTGAAATAGACTCTTCCGTTGGAAGCCTGAATTGTTCCCCCCTGAGTGGCAGCATTGTCGATAAAATCGAAAATTCCGTCAAAGGGTGGATTTTGCTGCGGATCAAGATTGTCGAAATTTAATACTCTGATGAGCGGTATTCCGCTGGCATTTCCGGCATCAACCAGGTAACTTGTCGGCACTGCATTTTCGTTCCCTGAATATAAAATGTTCAGAAAAAAATCGGTGTTTTGAACCTGATAAGCGCCTATGTTGTAAACATTTTTCATCATCAGGTTCCAGACGGGGACTTTAGTGCTCAGTGTGTTGCTTTTTAATAGCTTTACAATGAGTGTTTTCGGGGAATCTATTCCTTCGTCAGAAAATTCACCAACCTGATAAATTGTTGAGTCACCGATAACGTTGTATTGAAAAGCTACTGCAAGCACCTGATCGGGGTTTAGAGTAGTATTGAGAGAAATAAAGCCTACTTTGCTGTTGAATGAAAATTCACTTGGACTGAGCTTTCGGGCGCTTTCAACTTTAACTGCATCTATCCCCGAACTGAACGAAAATGGCGGGCTGCTGATCAAAGAGGCTACGGTGTTGATGTCTCTTATTTGTGACTCATATTGCATCAGCATTTCCATCAGGTTGTTTGATCGCATGTTGTCGGGATAAGCAAATGACTTTCCGGTAATCGACGGACTGTAAGGGACAGGTTCTCCCAAATCCTGAAATGCAATAATGTTACGGTTTTGAGTAACGGCAGCTCCGATATTGGTTACCCATACCTCTATTTTAGTGATGTTAATGTTGGATCTTACCAGTGGTAATTCTGAAAGAGCAATGTCGTAATTGTTCCTGAAATATTGGGCAAGAAGATAATGTTTGTTTTCTTCATATTCATCAGAGTTCAGCAGAAAATTGTTGGTTTGAGCACCTCCCTGTACAGTTATGTTTTGTGTTTCGCTTTCCTGTTCTGAGTAAACAGCGGTAACTGTTGTACGCCCGAATTTCAATTTTGTTTTAATTCCAAATAATGCCTGGCTTCCTGTGATAAGAACACTATTGAGCGGCAGTGTTACATTACCGGCTTCGATGAGTTGAATAATTTCGTCTTCTTTACCTTCGTATTTCAGGTTGAGTTTGTTTTCGAAATCAAAAGTAGCTTCGGTATTATAATTGGCCTGAAATTCAATTTTGTCGCCTATTTTGGCCAGCACGCTCATTTGGATATGTTGCTGAAAGTCAAAGTTGACTACATTGCGCTGTCTGACATTCAATGTAGGATCATCCCGTCGGTTGGCCAGCACTCCGAAAGTGAGTTCTGCTGATCCTTGCGGGCGAATGTCGATGGTGCCTGAACCGAAAATCCGCTCAAACAACTGCCCGCCAATAAATATCTGTGGAATAATACCTGTGTTGGAAGTCCCTCCTCCGGCTTGTTTGGCACGTTCTGACCAGTATTGCCTGACTGCTCTTTCCTGATCCCACTTGAGATATTCGCTCATAGTCATGGAATAAGGAGTGCGGTAGTTGAAACTGCCAATTTTTTGCATGACGGTATATTCACCTGTTTCCGGATCGTATTGTACTTCAGGAGTTATATTGGAAGGGTTGTGGAGAAAGAGCGGGGACTCAGGTTTTTGCCCGGTAATATTGTCCGGCTGATCCTTAAAAGGATAAATCAGATCATTAGAGTCTGGTTGAGGCATGAAATACTGATAAAGAGGCGGAGCAAACAGTTTTTCGTGGTTGCGTGCCGGTCTGTTGACAGCTGCCAAAGAGATCAGAACCAGAGCAAAAACTGACAGGAGATATGTAGATTTTTGTAACAAAAACTGCCTTAAAGAATTTTTAATGCCTCTTTGATTAAATTTTCAACGCTGAGGTTGGAATTATTTTTTAGTATGGTGTTTAAAGCCTTTTCGGCGGCCTGTTTTCCAAACCCCAGCGTGGTCAGACCAATTAACGCCTCATCTTTTCGGGTATTGTGCTCTATTCCTAAAAATTCGGCTGCTACTGATTCTTTCCCAATCTTATCCTGTAACTCAACAATAATGCGCTGTGCTGTTTTGTTGCCAATACCTTTAACCCCTTTCAATACGTTGATTTCGCCCTGCTGTATGGCCTGAATAATTTTTTGGTAGGCAAGGGAGGAAAGCATCAGCATTGCCGTATTATTGCCCACACCTGATACTGTTATGAGCATACGGTATAATTGCCGTTCGGCAGGTTCATAGAAACCGTAGATTACTAATCCTGTTGGAGTTGTTGCTTCAATTTTGAAAGCCAGATGAGTATAAAGCCTGGTTTCTTCAAAATCTTTGATAGCTGAATAGGTTTGCAGTGAAATGTTTATAAGGTAGCCCGTACCATTCTGCTCCAGAATTACATAGGCAGGGTTTTTTTCTACAAGCCTGCCCTTAAGATATTCGATCATGGTGTGGTTGCTTTTAAAGAATAACTCCGACGACAAAAGTAATTTATTCCGCAATTCTTTCAGTAAAAATCATCGAAGAAGCTGTTTCATTGATTTGGATGACTAATGTTTTGTGGCAGGATCATACCAGGTTTTTTAATGAAATTCATTTTCCGTAAGATTCTGAAACTACAACTATAAAAGGATGGTTAACTTTTTTGATGTTTTGCAGATTATTTTAATTCGCTGTAAAATAGGAGTTTAATAAATTGTAGTGGATCATTTTTTATGCTGATAGAAGTGTTTGGTTATCTGTCGTAACTGTTTACATGATTTTTACAGTTAAAGGTGAAATATTTATTTTTGTCTGATCAATCCACTAAATTAAAGCCTGTGAGAAACAGATTACTGATAGTTTTATGTTTTGCGATGCTGTTGAGATTGCCGGCAATTGCACAAATCAGCGAAGGCGGAATGCCGCCGGGTTTGAGGTACTCATTTGATGAGAAAATGGGAACGACTATAAAGGTTGATCCTCCTGATATTGAAAAAATCAAAAATGAAGATGAAATTTTTAAAAAAAACGGTGAAGCACTGCGTTTTGCGCAGTCGATTCCGGTTAATGTTGATTTGATTAAAGAGGGCGCCTGGATACGATTACCTGACGGTGGCCGTGTATGCTGTCTGACTATAGAATCGGAAGATGCCCAGGCATTGATAATTTATTACAACCATTTTACTATTCCAGCCGGAGGGAAATTATTTTTATATAATAAAGACCGTCTTCAAGTCATTGGTGCTTTTACCAGTCGGAACAATCCAAAACGCTGCAGTTTTGCAACGGAAATGATTCAGGGTGAACAGGTTACTTTGGAGTATTTTGAACCTGAACATGTTAGCGGAGTGCCTGCAATAGTTATAAGTGAAGTTGGTTACGTTTACCGGACAGCAGAAAATTTTTTTAAACATCGGGGATTTGGCGGATCCGACACATGTGAAGTGAATATTAACTGCCCCGAGGGGGATGACTGGCAGGATGAGAAAAACGGTGTAGTACGAATTATTGTTAAGGCTGGCCCTTCATCTTATTGGTGTACCGGGTCGTTAGTAAATAATGTACGTTGGGATTTAACCCCTTATTTTCTAACTGCAGATCATTGTGGAAACACTGCCACACCGGAAAATTATGACCAGTGGGTTTTCTATTTTCGCTATGAAGCTGAGGACTGTGAAGATCCTTTAAGTGATACACTTTTCGATAGTTATACCCTGACCGGAGCTACCAAGATAGCCTCAAGTGGTGGAGCAGGTTATGCGTCTGATTTCAAACTGCTCAGGCTTAACGAGTCAGTTCCTGATGAATATCAACCCTATTTCAATGGCTGGAATACTGTTGATGAACCAAGTTCGGGCGGCGTTACCATTCATCATCCAAATGGGGACATCAAAAAGATAAGCACATACACCGATACCCTTCAGTCTGACAATTGGGGAGTGATTCCAAATACACATTGGCGTGTAGTCTGGTCTCAGACTCAAACCAACTGGGGAGTCACCGAAGGAGGTTCTTCCGGAAGCCCGCTTTTTGATGAAAAAGGCAGGATTGTCGGACAACTTACCGGAGGACAGGCAACCTGTATTTTCCCGTCAGGCCCGGATTATTACGGTAAGTTTTCTTATTCCTGGGAGGGAAATACCTATTCTGATTCTACCAGTTTACAACCATGGTTAGACCCGGATAGTACTGGTGTTACCGAACTTGGCGGAACCCGCGTTGGTATTGCTGATCAAGACAACGATCAACATCATCTTGTTGTTTATCCAAACCCGACAGATGGTATAATTCATGTAGCTTTTACGGGATTTTCAGGAAAATCGGTGAATCTAAAAATTTTTAATATTCTCGGTGTATCAGTTTATGAAAAGACTTTTACAGATATAAATGGAAATCAGCTAAGTCTGAACATCAGTCATTTTGAAAAAGGCGTTTATTTCCTGTCGATTATTATTGATAATAAAGAACGACAATCAGTAAGGATAATCCGATAAAACCATCCTTCGAAAATCTTCCTGTTTAGCATGAGCCCAATATTTTCTGAATGGATTTAATATTTCCAGGAAATGGTTGTTTTTAAAATAAAAAAACCATCTCAGCAGCCTTCAGATGAGATTTTTATTTTGTAAAAATCAGGGCTGGTGAGATGGTCTTTTTCAGATAAGAGGAGGGATTTTATTATTTCATCAGATGTTCGGTTAAGAAACGTTCCATCGCACGGTAAAAATCGAAGCGGTTTTCTTCGTTGTGGAAACCATGTCCTTCGTTGTCTTTTACCATATACTCCACTTCAATACCACGTTTGTTCAGGGCTTCCACAATCTGATCAGATTCAGCCTTATTAACGCGCGGATCGTTTGCTCCCTGGGCAACAAACAGTGGTGTCATCATTTTGTCAGCATTAAGAGCAGGAGATGTAGCCCTGAACTGAACACTGTCAATTTCCGGATTACCCACCATTTCATACATCATATCCAGCATTGGTTTCCAGTAGGGAGGAATCGTCTGCATGAAGGTGAAAAGATTGGAAACACCCACATAGTTCACGGCAGCAGCATAAAGGGTTGGGGTAACCACAATCCCCTGAAGTGTTGCGTATCCGCCATAACTTGCGCCATAAATGGCAATGCGGTCTTTGTCAGCAATTCCTTTATTGATGAGCCAGTAAACACCGTCGGTAATATCGTTTTGCATATTTAGTCCCCATTGTTTGAACGATTTTTCCATAAATTCACGTCCGTAACCGGTTGATCCCCTGAAATTCATTTGCAATACAGCAAAACCGCGATTAGCAAGAAACTGCACTTCCGGATTAAAACCCCAGTTGTCGCGTGCCCAGGGACCGCCATGCGGATTGATAACCACAGGAAGGTTTTTGGCTGTTTCCAGGGTCAGCCCTTTTGGCAGGGTCAGATATCCGGGAATTACCATTCCGTCACGGGCTGTGTATTCGATCGGAAACATGCTGGCCATCTCCATTTCGTTGAGCCATGGACTGACATCATGAATTTTGGTTATCTTATCGTTTTGGAAATCATACAGGTAGTAAGCTCCTAATGATCGGTCTGAATAAGTTCGGATGATGAACATATTTTCATCGTCATCGGACGAAGAGATGCTAATTTCATACCCGGGCAAATGACGTGTGAGGTTATCAAACATTTGTTTGGTTTGTTCATCAAAGAAATGTCGCTCGCGTTTCCATGAAATATAGGATGCTGAGGTAATAACCTTTCTTTTTCTTGAGTAGGAAACATTAGAAATATCATAATTGGGTTCCTCGAAGAGGACTTCAATTTCTTTTCCGTTGGCAATATCAAAAAGTACTACTACAGCTTTGTCTCTTCCTAAATTTGAAGTAGCATACACATTTTTGTTTTCGAAATCGAAAAACACGGGTGACAAAGATTCTTTGAAATTTGTAGTCAACACAGGTTTGAATTCTTCATTTTCATGCTCACGATAAAGAAGTTGTGTATTCACGCCATCGACAATGGCTACTGCAACCCGCAATTTACCCTGATGATCGGTCATCCATCCCTGGATATTACCAGGATTTTCTGCCAGCAGGGTCATTTCACCAGTTTTGATATTGAGCCGGTAAGGATCGAAAACCATAGGATTGCGCTGGTTCAGGGAGATAATTACTTCATCAGGAAAATCTTTCAGATCGTCAACAATTTGTGTTCTGACGCCCTCGAAGCAGGTCAGACATTTTAGATTTTTTCCGTTTTTATCCACACCATAAAGAGCGAAGTTTTCATCACCACCATTGTCTTTCAGGTATAAAATCCGGTCTTTATTTGCCCAGTAATATCCTGCAATATCGCGGTCGGTTTCACTGGTCAGCCGGGTGGCTTTTTCACTGCCAACCTTTTGAACAAATATGTTCATCCGGCTTTCGTAAGGGGCCAGGAAAGAAAAATACTTGCCGTCAGTAGAAATCTGATATCCCGTTTTTTCTGGATTTTTAAAGAAATCCTCCAGCGGAATGAGGTTCTGTGCCATGATGTTTTGATTTGGTAATAGATCAAACAGGATCATTGCGAAAAATGTTCCTGCGAACAGAAAAATTTTAAAGTGTTTCATCAGATAAAAGGTTTAAAATAGTTTGGGCAAAAATAAACAACATCCCCATGGTAATAATGATATTCACTTACAATTTTAAACGCAGATATTTTAAAACCATTTATTTCGCCGCATGAAGAGGTACATGCTTGCACCAAGTATTATCATAATCACGAGTAAAGCAGGATAAGCAAAACGATAACGAAGCTCGGGCATGTGCTCGAAGTTCATTCCATAAATGCCGGCAATGAAAGTCAGAGGGATAAAAATAGTAGCGATGACGGTGAGAGATTTCATGACGTTGTTCATTCGGTTTGAATTGTTCATCATTTGCAATTCCATTAGCCCGTTTACCATTTCGCGGAAATTATCTGTTCCGTTGGTCAAATGGTTCACATGATCGGCAGTATCGTTGAAATAAGTAAGGTGTTGTTTTTTTATCAGCTGGGTTTCATTTTTCATCAGCACTCGTAAGGCTTCACCAACAGGTAGAAGGTGCCGGCGGATGAAATTGAGTTCTTTTTTTTGTATCTGGATCTTCCTGGTCATATCTGCACTCTGATTGGTCATAAGCACCTCCTCGATTTCCTGAAGCTTTTCGTCAGTTTGATAGAAAAGTAAATAATAATTATCAACAATAATGTCAATCAACCGGTAAAGAATGTAATCATTTGAATGCTGTCTTATTTTTCCATAAGCTTGTCTGATGCGTTCAATGAACGGATCGAAAAGTTGTGTTTCTTTTTGTAGAAAGCTGATAATAAAGTTTTTACTTAATACTAATGCTGCATGATTTACTTCGAACGCATCAGTCATACTATTTTGTCCGATGATTTTGATGACGAAAAATAATTGTCCGTCCACTTCTTCCGATTTTGGCATATGCTCCGTATTCAAAATATCCTCAATGGTCAGCGGATTGATTTGCAGCAAAGTTCCAATACTTTCCAAACTGGCAATATCGCTCAGTCCTGTAAACTGTATCCAGTTGGTGTATTCGGGTTTAATGGATGCCAACAGCAGCTCCGGATCAGAAATGTAGGAATCAAGATAATCGTCATTATTGAAAGAGATCAACCGTACGCTGGTTTCACTGGTGTTTTGTGCGAAAGAATGAATCAATGTACCTGGGGGTAATCCGGCTTTTGATTTCATCAGATGGTAAATGTTGCTTTTTGGGATTTTCATCGGGATAAATGGTTTTTATTTTTTTGGATCAAGTGTCTTCATGCAAAACTACATTTTTTAAGTCATCGGTTGTCAATAATAAGGATTTGCTTTTGGCGTTAGCATCCTTATTGTCAGAAATGCTGAAATTGAATATTTATGCCCGTAAAAAACAATGGAAGTTATTCCTTTTTGGAGTGGCAATAGCTATTGTTGCAGGCTCAATGTGGTACACCAGCATCATTGTGCGCAAAGTGGCAGAACAGGAGCAGATGAATGTGAAAATCTGGGCTGATGCTATTCATCGGAAAACAACATTGGTTCAATACATCGAAAAGTTTTTCCAGCAAATCAGGGAAGAAGACCGCAAACGAGTTGTTTTGCTTGCTGAAGCTTACAAACAGCTCATCCGATCGGAAGACCCTGACATTGATCTGACTTTTTATGTAGATATGATTCGCTCCAACAGTACGATTCCTGTCATTCTTACTGACGAAAACAGGAAGATTATAAATGCAAAAAATGTAGATTTTGATAAAGATACTGTGCCTTATCTGACAGGCAGTCTAATGGATGAGTTCTCCGTTTATCCCCCGATTCCGGCGCGTTATTACCAGCAGAAGCTGAACTATTTGTATTATAAAGATTCAAGACTTTACAGCGAATTGCACGGTGTACTCAACGATCTTGTAAGCTCTTTCTTTTCGGAGGTGGTCATCAACGCCGCCAGTGTGCCTGTAATCATAACCGACAGTACAAAGAAAAATGTAATTGATTTTGGGAATATTGAACCCGAATTGATTATGAATCCGGTTTTTGTGGATAAAACCATTTCCGAAATGGAAGCAAGCAACCCCCCTATCGAAATTGAGCTTGCCAATCTGGGGAAAAGCTATATTTTTTACAAAGAATCCTATTTGCTTACCCAGCTTAGATTTTATCCGCTGGTTCAGCTTACTATTATTGCTCTTTTTCTTTTCATCGGTTACATGATGTTCAACACTGCACGGCGGTCGGAACAAAATCAGGTATGGGTAGGACTGGCCAAAGAAACTGCACATCAGTTGGGCACACCTCTTTCGTCAATGATTGCCTGGATGGAATTACTAAAAATGGAAAATGTAAACCACGAAGCTATTAACGAGTTGAGTAATGATGTTGAAAGACTCGAAAAAATAACTGACCGTTTTTCGAAAATTGGTTCCGTGCCAAAGTTATCAGATGAAAACATTGTGGAGGTAATTCATAATTCAATCGCTTACCTGAAAACCAGAACCTCGCGAAAGATAAGTTACGAAATTTCACCCGGTATAGACACAATAATTACCGCACCGATAAATCTCCATTTGTTCGAATGGGTGATTGAAAATATTACAAAAAATGCAGTTGATGCAATGGGCTCAAAGGGAGTTTTTTCGGTTAATATTACCGAACAGGAAGGGCAGGTATTCATTGATCTGACCGATACCGGTAAAGGTATCCCGAAATCAAAATTTAAAAGCGTTTTCAACCCGGGTTATACCAGCAAAAAACATGGCTGGGGATTGGGATTATCGCTGGCCGAACGCATTATTAAGAACTATCATAAAGGAAGAATATTCGTCAAATCTTCAGGTATTGACAAAGGTACAACCTTCAGAATTGTGCTACGGAAAAAGATAAAACATTAACCCTGAATGGCCGGCCTTTATCTTCATATTCCATTTTGCAGGCAAAAATGCCATTATTGTAATTTTTATTCCCTCCCTACCCGTAAGTACCGTAAAGAAATCCCGAAAGCTATGATGATTGAGATGGAAATCAATCAAACCTTTTTTAATGGAGAACCTCTGGATACAATTTATGTTGGAGGCGGAACACCATCATTATACCCGCCTGATGATATTCAGCACCTGATAAATGCAGCAAAAGACAACTTCAGGTTTGCTGAAAATACTGAAATAACCCTTGAAGCTAATCCCGATGATATCAGTAATGAATGGATTGAAGCCCTGTCTGCATCATCTGTTAACAGGTTGAGCATCGGGGTTCAGTCATTTAATGATGACGATTTACGTTATTTGCATCGAATCCATTCTGCCAGCCAAGCAATTAAGGGAATAGAGAAAGCAAGAAAAGCAGGTTTCGGCAATTTAAGCATTGACCTGATTTATGGCATTCCTGGTCAGAGTGATGAGCAATGGATTGAAAATATTCAAATGGCAACAGCTCTTAAAATTCCTCATATTTCAGCTTATGCCCTGACTGTTGAAAAAGGTACCACGCTTGATTTTCTGATAAAAAAGGGGAAGTTGCCTTTTGTTGATGAAGATAGGGCAGCAGGTCAATATTTGATCCTTATGCAAGCTATGAGAAGTGCCGGATACCTTCATTATGAAATATCCAATTTTGCCTTACCCGGATATTTTTCACGACATAATACGGCATATTGGAACGGGCAGAAATACCTTGGT
>RZYY01000128.1 GCA_009930115.1 Sphingobacteriia bacterium
GGATTTGGGCACCATATATTCCGTCACCGGCATCACCATCATTGTGGTTGCCATCATCGAACATCTCTGTTTTGGTGAAATGTCCCATAAAACCGTTTCCGAAGTACAGGCTAACGCTGAAAATTCCCTGTGTTGCCGTAACGACAGCCGTCACATCAACGGCCTGGGCAGAGTTGGGTGGTTCAAATGGCAGTCCTTCCGAACTATAAACTACATTATTAATTGAAGGTGCTTCTCTGTTCACTTCGGTATTGTTCAGAATATAATTGCGACGGGTGGAGAAAAACTGTTTGAGCTTGGGTATTTCCTGCAGAAACTCATTATAACTGTACAATTTTTTGGGATCATCCTGCACGTTTTGTTGAATTCTGGCAGCATATTCATCAATGACTCCGTTGATCTGATCAAGGTTAAAAGCTTCATTCATGATTGTTCTCACATGAGCAAGATAGCGTTGCCTGATTTCGGGTACTGCCATTAGTTTATTCATCAGCGGATATTGGCTGTTTGTTTCGCGGTAAAACGGAGACCATTGTGTAGCTTTTTGAATACTCATGGAACTATTGGCATCATATTCGATCGGGATCATCCGGTTGGTACCAACATCATAATACAGGAAATAATCCATACCCCCTTTGTTCACATAGCTGTCATCGTCGGTGAATAAAATTTCGTGAGCCAGAAACCACAGCGTGCCGTCCACATCAAGGTAATTTGCAAGTGAATCCATAAGCAGTGCTGAAGGCGTATTATTGAGCACATAACAAACTTCTACCAAATCCTGCCAGGGATTTTCCTTATAAGCCTTTTTCAACTTGTAATAATTTTTGTAGGCAGATGTGTCCCATCCGTGCCAGTTGAGTGAGGAATATCCTGCACCGAAGCCCGGGCCACCTCCTGTTTTTTCGGCTCTCCATCGTGTTGCATCCTTATCAACAAACCATTCTTTTACATGTTGGCGGTCAAGTTGCTGAACGTTTACATAAATTCCCCAGTTTTGGTCGTTGATATACAATTGCACATGATTCGCCCTGACACTGGGAATATGATTGCGGCTGCAGTTTTCATAAATCACCTCCCGCAGAAAGGAACGGTCCTCATATCCATTATTCAGGTTTAAAGTTTCGTATCCTTCTATGCCCTGATCTTCAATAACCCAGTCGAGAGTAATGTTGAATGATTTTTTCTGTGAATATTGAATAAACTGGTAGGACGTTTGCCCCCGAAAGCGAACTCCTGCGCTATCGTATGTTTCGCCCCTGAAGACCATGGTAGCCGGAATATTTGTCTGGGAGGAATAATTGTTCACAAGCATTTGCCAGTAATTGGACTGGTCAAAGTAAAGATACATCGTATCAATATTGGTTTCATCGTACAATCCGGTTGACGCAATTCCTCCTCTGATAAGGCGAAGGCTGTCGTCCGAAAAGTGAAACATCTGTGGGAGGTTCTGGGATTTTACCATTGTGCCGGTAATGAGCAATGCAGCAATGACAGTAAAACAATTTTTCATAATGATAGTATTTGGCAGTTTTTGAGTATTTTATTTATAGACAAAATCAGTAAAACAATTATTCCCGTCTGAGGGACTTATTCTTAAGTATTTCAATTTGTCCCAGGTCAGGTTTCCAACTCCATTTCCGTCCGGCCTGAGCATTGGTTTAGTCCGGAAATCCTATTGAAGACATAAGGGTTGATGCACCCGGTGAAAGACATTATAATCCATCTCAGATAGTTTTTCACTAAACAGCTTATTTTTTAATGAGTTTCAGGCTTACCAGTTCTTCCCCTGCTGATATTCTGACCAGGTAAAGTCCTTTGGCAAAATGAACCGTATTCAGCATTATCTGGTGATTTCCGGGGTCCTGTTTCTGCAATATTTCGCGATGAACAGCCAAACCGTTTTCGGTAAAAACAGATATGCTTACGGTTGATGATTTTTCCAGAATGAAAAATATATTGGCGAAATCACTTACAGGATTGGGATGCAAAAACGCCTTCACAGAAGACGCTGGACCGGGATCGTTAACCTGAACGGCAGGATTGTTAATTTCGCCGTAAACCCCTGTATGTCTGACGTTGTACATGTAAACGGGCAAAACATCCAGGTCGTGGTTCATAGCCACTGATGATTCCCAGAGATATTTGTAGGTTATGTCTGATCCGCTGTCGTAACTCGTAGCGCTCAGGTTGAGTGTCCCGTCACCCTCAATATCCAACACCATAGCATTGGTATAAAATGATGATCCGACCACACTCAGCGGCCAGCCGTCCATCACCGTACCATCGTGATTGTAACCACGCAGGATGCCGTTTCCGGTATTATCGTCGAACACCAGTTCGGGCAGGCCGTCGCCATCCATGTCAGCAACGATGATCTGTGCATTGATAGCATCGATCGGGCCAATGGGAAATCCAGGAAGATTGTTCCCCTCTTTATCCCAGCCATAGACATAGTCAGCAGGTACAGCCGAAAGTACCTGATCACCCACCATCAGGTCCAGATTACTGTCGCCGTCAATATCAGCCACAGCCACGGGAGCGTAAATCCAGGAGCTGGTATTACGGGGCCAGCCGGGCAATATCGTGCCGTTATTTTTGATAACATGAACAGCTCCGTTGCCGCCTGAAAGAGAATGATCGCCCACAACGATTTCACGAAAACCATCTCCGTCAATATCAGCCAAAACGGGATTCGAATAGGAAAAAACCCCTCCGGTAGCCGGCGTATAGGGAAAACCTTCGACCGGAACACCATTTACAGAAAAAGCCCAGACTTTATAGTATGACTCTGCAACTATTTCGGGAATGTCATCTCCGGTGATGTCACCCACAGCAACCGAAGAAGCAGGGATGTAATCAAGTACCTGGGGCCAGCCTTCCATCGTTGAGGCATCACCTTTGTAAACAATCACCTTGCCATCTGGCCATTTGCGCAATTCAACCATGATCTCCATAGCTCCATCATCGTCAAGATCAGCGAGAACAGGACTGTTTGTTGGACCGCCGTCGCAATATATCGGGAAATTTTCAACAGCGGTGCCATCTTTATGAAAAGCATAAACCTGACCTGTATTTCCTGTGCCCGGTGCACGGCATGCTACTACAATTTCTTCCACACCGTCACCGTCAATATCGCCATAGGCCGGCGAGCCGTACTCTGCACTGCTGGCAACGTTTTTTGGCCATCCGTCCACGGCACTTCCGTCCTTGTTCAGTGCAAAAACTTTTGTACTTAAAGCATAAATAACCTCCAGATCATCATCTTCGTCGAGATTCCCAAAAACACCTCCCCTGCTTGATGATCCGCTGTTCGACACAGGCCAGCCTTCCATAACTGTGTAGTTGCGTGTTATCATGGAATGGTTCATCGGATAACCTGAAATTTTATCCACTAAAAAATAGCCTTCCACATCCGCAAACATTTCCCAGTTGCCTGGATCGGGCATTTCATCAAGATGTCGGACTTCGGGCTGACTTACTGCAACAACTGCAACCAGCAGAAAGAACACCATCAGGGAAAGTGAAGTGGTAATTTTTTTCATTTTTCTGTTGAGTTAGGTTAAACAATCGGTGATTTACATTTTGTTTAATAGGAATAACAAAGGTAATGCAATTTTTCGGATTCGCTGAAGGAAATCAAAGTATTTTGTCAGCTACCTGTTTTATCTGACAACCAAACCAGTATTTTCAAAGATTTATCCATTATAAAACAAGCTGTTTTACTAAGGAAAAAGCAATTTGTCAGGTTTTCCTTTTATATTTGACAAAAAATTAAGCTGTCGTTCCGGATATAAAACCGGATGGTTAAACCAATTAACCCGGATACGATTGCCGTTTGAAGAAAAATATATGGAACAAATCATTGTATTTATCACTTTGCTGCTGGTACTTGCATTGTTTGGATGGGGGAAAATCAGACATGATTTTGTGGCTTTGATTGCGTTGTTTGTACTGGTGATTGCAGGTATTGTTGAACCGGCAGCATCGTTCAGCGGATTCGGGCATCCGGCAGTGATTACGGTGGCAGCTGTTCTTATTATTGGTAAGGCGCTTGAGTTTTCGGGACTTATTGATTTGCTCGGAAAATGGGTAATGAAACTGGGCCGGAACCTGCTTTTGCAAATTGTTGCATTGTCGGTACTTGTGGCTTTGGCATCGGCATTCATGAACAATGTAGGAGCATTGGCTCTGATGATGCCCGTCGCCATATACCTGGCAAGAAAAAGTGGTTATCCGCCATCATACATCCTTATGCCCATTGCTTTTGCATCGCTTCTTGGAGGCATGACGACCCTTATTGGTACTCCGCCTAATATCATCATATCGGCTTTTCGCGGTGATCATTCGGGAGAACCTTTTGGCATGTTCAGCTTTACACCGGTTGGTCTGGTGCTGATGATCGCCGGTGTTGCTTTTGTGAGTCTGGTTGGATGGCGGTTTCTTCCGAAAAGAACAGCTAAAAAATCCGACAATGATCTTTTCGACATTGACGATTATATCACAGAGGTTAAAATCACCGGGGATTCGAAGATCAAGGGCAAAAGCATCAGCGATATTACAGAACTGACCAATGCCGACTATCAGGTGCTTGGACTGGTGCGTGGCAACAAACGGATACACGCGCCCGATCCTGATAACATTTTACTTGAGAAAGATATCATCATTCTGGAGACAGACACTGACTCACTTAAAAATTTTATTGACGATACCGGTGTGGCATTGGTCGGAGGAAAAAAATTCAGGCAGGATGCCGAAGGATCGGACAAAATAGTTCTTAACGAAGCAGTTGTGATGGCCGATTCACCGATGATCGGGCAAACTGCATCCTCATTGCGCATGCGAAGCCGCTATGGGATCAACCTGCTGGCAGTAGCCCGACGGGAGCAGAAAATAAGAAAGAGACTTGATAAGGCAGTATTTAGGGCAGGGGATGTGGTGCTGTTTCAAGGCAGAGAACATCTGCTCAACGATACTATAAACGCTATCGGATGCCTTCCGCTGGCCAGGCGGAACCTGCGAATAGGCTACAGAAAAAAAATACCAACTGCAATGGGCATTTTCATTATCTCCATCATTTTGGTAGTAGCCGGGGTGCTTCCTGTACAGGTATCCTTTTCGATGGCTGCGGTGGCTTTGGTGCTGACAGGAATACTTCCACTGAAAAATGTTTATACCAGTATTGACTGGCCGGTTATTGTTTTGCTCGGAGCCATGATTCCTGTGGGAGGAGCACTGGAAGACACCGGTGGAGCTAAAACCATTGCCAGTGCCGTTATCGGACTTGGCGAAAGCGTTCCTTCGTGGTTCCTGCCGGGATTAATACTTGTGATTACCATGCTCCTCACCGATGTTATAAACAATGCTGCCACCGTGGTGCTGATGGCACCCATAGCTATTGGTGTGGCACAGGGCACAGGCTTTTCTGCTGATCCTTTCCTGATGGCTGTGGCTGTTGGCGGGTCCAGTGCATTTCTTACACCGATCGGCCATCAGTCAAACACACTGGTAATGGGACCCGGAGGGTACAAATTTACCGATTACTGGCGCATGGGGCTTCCGCTTGATATTATCATTATTACTGTCAGCATCCCGTTGATTCTTTGGTTTTGGCCTTTGTAACCGTGTCAAAGGATTATTGAAAAGCATTTTATTGTTATCTTTACACCCAAACAATTTTCGATATGCCGCAGCCAAAAAAATTCGGGGCGTTTGCCGGAGTCTTTACCCCTTCCATTCTTTCGATTCTCGGGGTAATCATGTATCTGCGTCTTGGATGGGTGGTTGGTGAAGCAGGTTTGATCAATGCACTGGCCATTATTGTTACTGCGCATTTGATTTCGATCACTACCGGACTGAGCATTTCTTCGATTGCCACCGACAAAAAAGTGAAAGCGGGAGGCATTTACTATATGCTCTCACGAAGTCTCGGATTACCGATGGGAGGAGCCATCGGAATACTCAGATATGCTTCCACATCGCTCAGTATTGGTTTGTTCCTGATCGGTTTTGCCGAAAATTTTCTTGCTTTGGATTTTATCAGGGAATTTTTCCATTTGGGAACCACTATCAACGACATTCGGATTGTTGGTACAGCAGCCATTATTGTTCTGGTAGTCATAGCCTATATCAGTACTTCACTGGCCATCAAATCGCAATTTATTGTGTTTGCTGCCATTGTACTTTCACTTGTTGCTATTGTTGCCGGATTATTTGTAAATACAGGATTTAAACCGGTTGAGGTATCTTTTCTTCCGGTAGAAAACGGAATGTCTTTTGAAGCCATTTTTGCAATATATTTTCCTGCCGTGTCGGGCTTCACTGTAGGTGTTGCCATGTCCGGTGACTTAAAAGACCCAAAAAAAAACATCCCCGGAGGATCGATGATGGCCATCCTGGTTGGATTTGTGGTTTACCTTTCACTGGCCATTTTGTTCGCTTTCAGAGTTGACAGAAACCTGCTGCTGACCAATTATAACTTTCTGATTGATGTTTCTTTGTGGTCACCGCTTGTCATTGCCGGGGTCTGGGCTGCCACCCTGTCATCGGGACTGGGAGGCATTCTTGGTGCCCCGCGGATATTACAGGCACTTTCAACCGATGGAATCATGCCCCGCATTTTTGGCAAAGTCTTCGGTGTAAACAACGAACCGCGCAATGCACTCATCCTCACCTTTATCATTGCCGAACTGACCATCCTTATCGGTGAGCTGAATGTGGTAGCAAGAATAATGTCCATGTTTTTTCTGGTTGCTTTCGGATTTATCAATCTCAGCTATTTTCTTGAAAGCTGGGCAAGTCCCGATTTCAGACCAAGTTTCAGATTTCCGAAATGGATAGCCATGACCGGGTTTATCATTTCGTTTGCCGTGATGTTCAAGCTCGATGCAATGGCCATGATCGTTTCCATTATCCTGACTTTCCTTGTTTACTTTATTCTTTCGAAAAGGAACCTGAAACTGGAATACGGAGATGTATGGCAAAGTGTGTGGTCAAGAGTAGTGCGTTCGTCGCTCAACAGGATTGCTGCCCAGGGTATCGAAGAGCGTAACTGGCAGCCGAATATTATCCTTTTCAGCGGACGATCAGAAGTCAGACCCTATCTGATTGATTTTGGCAAACAACTTATTGGTTCACAGGGGCTGCTCTCAAATTTCGATCTGGTACAAACCGAAAATGAAGAAAAAGTCTTGCCGCGGCACAGGCAAATCCTGAATATGGACAGCAATCAAACCATGCAGGGTTTTTTCTCCCGTCAGCACTTTTGTACAGATATTTACGACGGGATCAAAAATATTTCCAGTGTTTACGGTTTCTCGGGTATTGAGCCTAACACGGTGATGCTCGGCTGGGCAAGGCAAAGTGAGGAGCCGGTAAAGTTTATCCAAACCATCAATTACCTTAAAGCATTGGATTTAAATATTTTATTGATGGATTACGATAAAAAAGCAGGATTTGGTAAATACCAGCAAATCGATATCTGGTGGCAAACCAACGAAGATAATGGTAATCTTGCACTGATTCTGCTGAAATTTCTCTGGCTGTCAAATGCATGGCGCTATGCCAAAGCACGCATCCTCATCGTAAATCCCATCAATGACCAAAAACACATCATCCTGCAAAAAACAACAGATATCCTTGAAAACCTTCGTGTGAAAGCTGAAATTAAAATCATCAACAACCAGGTGCAACAACGCTCATTTTACGACATTGTGCAGGTGGAATCGGTAAGCTCCGACCTTATATTTTTTGGCCTTCCCGAAGTCGAACAGGGCAGGGAGCAGGATTTTGTGGATGAAATCAACAAGCTTTTCGGGGATATCGGAACGGTCATTATCCTCAAAGCGTCAACAACATTCAGATCGCTGAACATCGGTGCCGGCACGCTGGTCACCGGCAGGGATATTGTAACTGCAAAAGCTGTTGAAACAGACGAAACAGTTATTGCAAACCTGCAGGAAACTGATCTTCCGGATAAACCTGAGCTTTCGCAACAATTCCGTGAGTTGTTCCAGCACATGAAACATACTGCAGATCGTTTCGAAAATGAAATCCTCAGAAAGTTTTTTGATTACCAGGACAATCTCTTCAATCAGATCAGTAAATCAGTTGCCAGGCATTTTGAGAACCTTCAGCGTAAAACATCAGAAACCGCACCTGCAACTGAACAGCCCTCCTATTCAAAATATAATGCAAATCTCAATGATAATCAGAAAATTTTGTTTAAAAATTTTAAATCCAAAAATAAAATAGTTGCAAATGGTGTTGAGTTTTTTTTGGATTAATAAAATTATTATCCAATAGAAAATTATTTAAATCTCTTTTTACTTATTATCTTATTTTGGGGTGTTTTTATGAAAGAAATGCGAAACATTAACAATTTTTATGTAGGTGAATTATATATGGGAGAATCTTTTGGAAATCTTCTTATGCCTACAGTAGTTACAAAAAAGATGAAAGAACAAAGAAGAGAAATATCTGATTTAAGATTTTCTGGTGCGATAGATTTTGAATGTAGTTTTATCCGCAGATATGTAGATTACGATAGAAGACTTTCTTATACTGGTTTTTTATGTCTTTTTTATATGGAAGATGGAAAATTTATTTGTCTTCAAGATGGAAATACATATGATTTTAGTAGTAGAAATTTTATTAAAAATTTATCACCTTTGACAAGTTTACTTCCAAAGGTAGATTATGCTATGCCAGAAGAAATAACAATAAAAGATTCATTACGTTTATTTGGAAAATTAATCAAAGCAAATGAAAAATTATATTCAAAAGAAAATCATTCTATAGATGATCTTTATTATGGTACATTACATTTTTATAAGGGTAATATTGAAGAAGAAAAACGTTTTTCAGGATTATATAATTATTCTGATTTACCTCGTTTCTGTATGTTACAAAATAGTAAAGCTAGTCTTGGTGGTATGTATGGGTATAGAGTTATAGAAGATGGAGCAGAGTTATCTTCAGATTATTATGATTATTCAGGTTTGTTTATTCAAACGGAAGATGGAATGGTTTTTTTACACAATAATCAATTAGTTCAAAATGGAGTATTAACAAAAAGTCATATTCCAGCTGAAATAGGTGAATCTCATTATGAATGGATTGTCCCTTTTGAACAATATTTAGAAGAACAAAAAATTAAGAATCATTCAAAAGATATTAATATTCCACAATCATTAAAATTGATAAAATAATTTATAAATATAAAATATAATGTTATAATATATATAATAAAGTGAGTTGTTCAAAATGATAGAAAAAGATAAATTAAATGGATTATCTTCTAA
>RZYY01000017.1 GCA_009930115.1 Sphingobacteriia bacterium
TTATCAAAATAGCAAAAGAAACTCCCTCGGGATAAGCTCCATAAGCTCGAATAACAACAGTAATAACACCGATACCCACACCATAAACGAGCATTCCGCGCGGATTCATGGGCGAAGTAGCATAATCGGTAGCCATAAACACAGCTCCGAAAGCAAATCCTCCTAATAAAAGGTGGTCTAATGGAGATACATTCATTGCAGCGGTAGTTCCGATAAGGTTAAAGATAGCAGCCATAAATGCACCACCAACAAATACTGAAAGAATTGTTTTCCAACTTCCAATACCTGTCCAAATCAGTATTACTGCACCAAGAAGGATGGCTAAAACAGATGTTTCACCAATTGACCCGGGAATCAGGCCCAGAAACATATCGAATGAAGATAATGAATTTCCAAGAATACCTGTCATATGTGCATCAGACGTAGTTGCTGTTGCTACTTGTCCCAGTGGTGTGGCTCCAGAAAATCCGTCAATTATATTTCCTGCACCAAGCCCAAAAGTACTATCGGTACGTACAAATACTTTTTCTCCAGACATTGCAGCCGGATATGCAAAAAATAAAAATGCACGTGTAACAAGAGCTACATTAAAGATGTTATAACCTGTTCCTCCAAATACTTCCTTTGCAAAAACAACCGCAAATGCTGTAGCAACTGCAATCATCCAAAGAGGTGTGTCGATGGGAACAATCATCGGTATAAGCATACCTGAAACAAGGAATCCTTCCTGTATTTCGTGTCCTTTAACCTGGGCAATGGCAAATTCGATGCCATTTGAAGTCAGGTATCTTTCGGTGCTTCCCGGAAAGCCCCAAATCATGGCGTAATCATTTCTATCGTAGCCTTTGAGCGAAATGGGCAGGTGATGTCTTGGCCTGAGTGGGATGTTTTCTTCGGAGTATTCGGCCGGTGTTCCGTCGGGAGCAGTATAAATCCTCAAAACAGCAAAATCGCCGGTATGCCGCGGCCACATCCAGTTGTCGGTATCGCCGCCGTATTTCCCGATGGAGGAGGGCGGAGCGCCAACCAGACGGACATCTTTATATGTTTCATAAACAAACAGATAGTACTCACTGCCATTGTAAAAGCTTTTGACGATAGCATCGTATTTGCCCTCTTCGGATGCTTCGTCACGGATGGGATTCGTTATTTCACGCACTTTGGCGCTTCGCTCTTCAGCAGTCATATCCTCGGTTAGTTCCGACATCACCACTTCTGTAAGGTCTTCCATCCTAACAAGTATTGAGGCGGTAATTCCGGGATTCGACAACTCTTCCTTCAGGCTCATAGCCCAGAAACCGTCGGTTAGGTAGTCGTTTTGGATTGAGCTGTGGTTTTGGATAATGTCGTAGGCGCAATGGTGATTGGTAAAAATAAGCCCTTTGTCAGATACAATTTCACCGGTGCATCCTCTCCCAAAAATGATGATTGCATCTTTCAGACTTGAATGGTTGATGCTGTAAATTTCTTCGGCAGTGAGCTTCAGTCCTTTTTCCTGCATGTCGGAATAGTTAAGCCGCTCGATGAAAAGAGGCAGCCACATTCCTTCATCAGCTTTAGCCGAAAAGCTGATAGTTAAGAACAGTAATACAATAATGAAATGTACTTTTTTCATGATTAAAAATTTATTTGAGTAGATTAAATGAATTTTTCTCCTTTTTTTGCCTTAATGTCGCTGACGAATTTTCGAATTTCCTGTTCATCGTTTTTCCGGCAGATCAGCAGTGCATTGTCTTCTTCAACCACAATGTAATCATCAAGACCCTGCAAAACCACTAATTTTCCTTTTGGCATATTGACCAGGCAATTGTTTGTATCGTAAAGCATTACATCGTCGCCAACCACTGCATTGTTGTTTTCATCCTTTTGGCGGGTATCATACAGAGAGCCCCATGTCCCCAGGTCTGACCAGTCAAAATCGGCGGAAAGTACATAAACATTGGTGGCTTTTTCCATGATCCCATAGTCAATGGAAATTTTTCGGCAACCGGCGTAGATATCATTGATAAAGGCTTTTTCACTGTCGGTGTTGTATAATCCGATACCTTCTTTAAAGAGGTCATTAATATCGTCAAGATACTCTTCAAAAGCCTCAGTAATTGTTTTCAGGGACCAGATAAAAATTCCGGCATTCCATAGAAAGTCGCCGCTGGCAATGAATTTTTCTGCCAGTTCATGATTAGGTTTTTCGGTAAAGGTTTTCACTTTACGCAGATGATGACTATTGGTGTCAATGATGGTTTCGTCGAACTGGATATATCCATATCCTGTATCAGGCCTTGTTGGCCTGATTCCCAATGTAATAAGCCAAGGGTTTTCAGCTGCGAATTTCAATGCGACATTTATGTTATCGGCAAAAAGATCCTCGTCCATAATAAGATGATCGGAGGGTGCTACAACAATGTTTGCTTCAGGATTAACCGACAATATTTTATAATTGGCATACGCAATACACGGAGCAGTATTACGCATGGCAGGTTCGAGCAGAATGTTGTTCACGGGCAGATGTGGTAATTGATGTTTTACCTGATTGGCATATATTTCGTTGGTAACAATGTAAATGTTTTCTTTTGGGCAAATTCTTTCAAAACGCCTGAAGGTTCTTTGAATGAGCGTTTCTCCGGTACCAAGAATATCAATGAACTGCTTTGGACGGGTGGTACGGCTCATCGGCCAGAACCGGGCACCAATTCCTCCGGCCATGATGACACAGTAATTATTTTTGTTCATTACATTGATTTTTAGAAATTTATGTTTGAATTTTTATTTTTGCTTCCCTGAAAAATACATTGTTGATCTGAAAATAATTTCCGGCAAATTTATGAAAATGAAATGGTTCAACCACTAATCTGACAGGTAAACTTCGGCCAGTGGATTGAAGATGTAATTTCGGTTGTTGTCGAGTGAACGACAGATATAGTTTTTCCGGCGCCTGCCAAGCTTCTGAAATCGTCGTCCATCAGCAAGACAAAACAGGGTATTTTCAGGAATTGTTTCTAACAGAATACTGTTGTTTTTCGGATCGTATTTTCTGAGTATTCTGGCCAGATTTGTATCAGCTGAAGCAGCTGCATAAAGCGGGGCATTTTCTGGCTGAAGCTGTTCGAGGATATCCATTGGGAAAAAATCGGTGCTTAAAAATGGTTTTTGCAGGTTTTTTAAAGCAGCTTTCCATTCGGTACCATGCGGAGAAACGCGATTGCGGTATTTGATCCAAACAAGATGATGAGCAAGTTCGTGAAGAAAGGTGAGTAGAAAACTGTATGGATTGAGATTGTAATTCAGGCTAATACGCGGGTAATTGCCATTCAAACCAGGTCTGTAATCACCCAGTTTGGTTCGACGCTGCCTGGTAATCACCAATTGTACCTTGTGATTTACAATCAGTTGGTAAACAGGTTCGACTGCTTTTTCAGAAAAATATTGCCTTAGTTTTTCGTAATCTTTTTCCAAGTTTTTGATTGATTTATTGCTTTACAGCTACAATTTTTTAAAAACCTGTTTTGACTGTATAGCTGAAAAAAGAACTATTTGTAACTATTTGTTTTTGTGATGCCATACTCCATCTGGGGCAGTCGCATTTTTTACGGTTTGTACTTCGGTGTGAAGTGCTGCAGGAAATAGCCATCAGCATTGAAGCCATAATGATAAGATGAAAAGTCAGTCTGACAGATAGTTTTTTCATGATAGAGATTTAAGAAAGTATTTCTTTCAACACAAGATGCGATTTCACTTCACCAAAACCGGGAATGTGCAATCTGTAATAGTCAATTAATTTCACGAGCATTTCATTACGTGAGTCAGCATTTGGAAACAACAGGCTATTATGTAAAGAATCGGAAATCATAATGCTTAATTTCTGGCTGAGTGATGGTATAAGAAAATTATTATGCAAAGGTTGCTGGCTGGTGAATAGGCCTTCCTGCAAATCAAAAAATTGGTTGAAGGGTGAAAAATTATTCATTGGTCCAAATCCAAGTAACCGGCTCAGTTCGGTGAGGAAATACAAATGATGGTTTTCGAAAAAATTTTCTGCCAGGTCTAAAGTTGTGAGTGCATTCAAAAGGAAGTGAAACAAAGCTTTATCAGGTTCTTCACTGTGAATTGAGCGGTACATGATATCATTCATAAAGAGAGCAATGCTGCTTTTTTTCATATCAAACAGCAATGACTGGTAGGGATGGATATGCTCGATTTCACGTATATTCTGTAAACCTTCTTTTTCTTTTTCGTAAACCACTAAATGAAGTATGGAAAACGGTTGTAAAGCACTTTTCAGAGAGGTATTTTTTTTGGAAGAAAAACCCCGGATCATGTATGACCTCAACCCAAATTCTTCGGTGAAAATTTTTGTAATCCGGCTATGGTCAGTATATCTGATTGTTTTAAAAACAATCCCACGGGTTTTACAGATCATGATCAGGCTGGCACAACGATTAATTGATAAAAAGAATCTTGGTAACCATTTTTTCCTGACCCAGATCGTCAGTAACAAACACCATGTAAACACCAGTAGCAGCTTTCTTCCCGTTCATGTTTTTTCCATTCCAGATGGCCTGTCCGCCTTCAGCGATTGTTGAATAGATCAGGGTTCCGCTCACGTCGGTGATTTTAACATCTGCTTTGTTCACAAGACCGCTGATTGCAATAGTACCATTATAGCCCTCTCTTACAGGATTTGGATATGCCACTACGTCAGAATTTGTAGGTTTGGGTCCGGTTGCGGTACTTTTGTAAGAAATAATTCCACGGTCGGTAGCAAAAAATACTTCGCCATTCTTGTGATTGATAGCGATGTCGATAATAAGATTTGAAAATAAAGGGCTGTTTTCTTCGGTGAAATGGTGAATCTGTTCTGTTCCGTTGGCGGAGATCAGAAATATGCCCGCACGTTCAGTTCCAATCCATTTACGGTTGGCTCCGTCCACAGCAATAGATGTAACTACCTCCGATTCGAACAGGTATTGTACATATCCGCCGACTTCAACTAAAATTCGTTGCGCGTCGAAATTCTCACCGCTAAAAACACTGCCTGGTGAATAAATCACAGCAATGCCCTGGTCAGAACCAATCCACAGGTGGCCATCAAGGTCTTCAGCAAGACTGTAGATCATGTTACCCGGAAGATTACCATTCCCGGGTGCGGTGGTTATCTGCCTGACCTGGTCATCCGAGGTATCATCGAGGGTGTTATTGTCAGTAAAAACAACCAGTTTGCGATCAGCCGTGTTGTCGGCTCTAACCATAATCCATTTCTGATTGTAACGGTCGATAATCATTCTTGAAGCATCAATGCTGGTGCCGGCAGATCCAAGTGAATAATTTTTCCATTCCCCATCAGGTTTTTTAACGGAAAGCAGATTTGGAGCACCTGAATTGACCACCCACAAATTTCCACTATTGTCAAAAGCAATACCGGAAACAGCCACGTAATTGGCAGTAGGCCAGATTTGCAGTGAGCTGTTATGGTCGCTGTAAACGTTAGTTACTTCACCATCAAAAAGCTCAATAACTCCTTCCATCCAGGTACCTATAAAAACCTGACGACTATCCTGCGGATTAACTGCTATACATGTCATATCACTTATGGTATCGAAGGCATGAAAACCAGTACTGCTGTTGTATGTATTCCATGTATTGTCAATAAAAGAATAAACACCATCAGCAATGTACATTTTCCCCCAGGTTGTAGTACGTCCACCAGATGCCACCCACAGCTTTTCTTCATTTAAAGACATGTTAAATGTGCGCTGCGAGAGCGGGCCATTTGGTGTGATAACGAAGGTGTTATCTGATCCGTTGGTTGCTACCAGACCGTATCTGTTGTCAGCAATCCAAACCATGTTTTCATCATCAATCCAGGCATCCCGCGATTGCAGGGCAACATTCCCCGGATTATCAATAATTGCAGTTTCCTGATAATTGCTGTTGATGATATGCAGCCCAAACTCACTGACTATCACCAATTGGTTATTTGAAGCAATAATACGATATTTTGCCTGATTTGTACTTCCTGGCATAATACCCCATTGCTGGTTTTCAAAATCGTACATAAATAATGTGTCGCGCAGCCATCCTTCGTTGCTGTTATTAACCAGTAAACGGTTTTCGAAATAACAAACAGCATTGAATCTGCCCTCTGGATGTAATCGCTGATCTTTGCTCCATGAATTGAAATCTGCAAGGTTGGGACTTAACAGGGCTGCTTTGTAAATCCCGGTGCTTGTAGCTGCATAAATAGAATCATTGCTGAAAGTTATGTCCAGCACATTTACCTGACTGCCGTTCTCACCAATGTAATAAGTTGACTCTGGAAATTCTTCATTATCAATGTCGAGAACAACAATTCCAAAACCGCAGGAAAGATAAGCATAATTGTCGCGCAGCGAAATATTGTTGATGGTTTTATTTCCCATAATCTGCCTGTGTTTGATGTCCGGAATGTTAATTACCTGCCCGTTTTTGATAAGGTCAATATTAGTATTGGTATAGGCAATCACAAGAGTTTTGAAAGCTTCACTATAAACCATTGCACTGATGCCAACGTCGGAGAGGCCGTTAACTTTCGAAATTCGATTAATACTTTTTTCATTTTTGTTGAATGAAAAAAGGCTGTAAGTAGTAGCACAAAAAACGTTCTCGCCATCATCGGCAACACGTAAAGCACGATTGTATGGAAGATGATCCCTCCATTCCCCAATAGCTATCTGGGCATTGCCGGATGACATAAGCAGTATGACAAGTGAACTGATAAGTAAAAGGCTGATGTGTGTTCTCATAATAATTGTAGCAAAAAAATATATCCTTAAAACTGAAATTTACGCTGAATATTGCCATTCAGGCTAGGACTCAATTAATCAGTATCAGTACCTTCAGAAGCTGTAGATTTTATTCTCTGATTGTTTACGGATGCCAGCACAAGAATGAGAATCACAGTGAAAACAGAATAATAAACAACCATAGGAACAGGAACAGGATCACCACCTGCATAAGAGTGAAGACCAGCAAGGTAGTAGTTGACCCCAAAATAGGTCATCATAACTGAGGAAAAGGCAACAACGGACAGTGCGTTGAAAAGGTAAAGGCTTTTCAGGCCTGGGATATAACCAACATGCAGAACGATGGTATAAACAATGATGGTTACCAATGACCAGGTTTCTTTTGGGTCCCATCCCCAGTAACGCCCCCACGATTCATTGGCCCATATTCCTCCCAGAAATGATCCGATTGTAAGCATATACAAACCTACAGTCATTGCCATTTCACTGGTTAAGGTAATCTCTTTTATAGTGATACTGAAACGTTTGTGATTATTTTTAGTTTGAAAAATCATTATTATCAGGTTAATGATGCCCAGTATCATTACCAATCCCAGAAATCCATAACTGGCAGTAATTACCCCGACATGCACTGTAAGCCAGACAGATTTGAGCACCGGCACAAGATTGGTTATTTCAGGATTCATCCAGTTGAGGTGTGCGACAAAAAGTGTAAGAGAAGCCAGTATTGAAGTAGCGGCGAGTGCAACATTCGATTTTCTGACAAAAAGAAAACCTGCCATCATTGTTGCCCAAGCAATATAAATCATTGACTCGTAACCATTACTCATAGGTGCATGCCCCGAAATATACCAGCGTGCGATCAGACCAAGTGTGTGGAATACAAAAAACAGAAGCAAAACACTGTTTATTAATTTTTTTACCAGTCCGATACGAAATCCGGGGTTAACCAAATTGACAAACAAAATTACTAACAGTATCAAACCTGTCAGGCCATAATACCTGAAGAGCCTTTCAAAAATCCCGGCTTTATTGTATAAAATCTCAATATTTTGCTTTGATTCCGGCATTATTATACCAGCTGCATATTTTTGTTGAAACATTCCGATGGCTTCAAGAAATTCGTCAGCCTCATCGTATTTTTCTGTCCGGATGGCTGTCTCAAGAGATTCAAGATAAACAGGAATTATATTTTTTACAAAATTGCTGTCTTCTTCAGGAAATCCTGAAACAGACTCATTGCTGATATACCACCTTGCTGACGGATTGTTGATATCGGGGAAGAGTTTAAGATAATTGCCATTCATTAGCATGAAGAAAATATTCAATCTTTCGTCAACACTTATAACATCTTTGTCAAACTGGTTTTGTTCGAAAGGGTTCTTACGATAAGCCTGTTCAATATAGTTACTGAGTAAATACTCACCCTGATTGGCCGGATTGAAAAAATCGGAGAAAGCGGCCGTACTTCCGCTAATATTTATCACATTGCGGAGTTCTTTGTTTTTTATTTTTATTATCGGAATTTTCTGCCATTTTTCAGGATTGACCATAATTCCAAGAATTATCTGGTCAGGATTCATACCTAAAAATCTGGTTTTGCCTGAAATTTTTCTGAGAATCTTGCTGTTCAGCGAATTCATGGGTTCAAGTCTGTCAGTAATTCCGAGTACAATCAGCCGGCCAAATTTGTCAGCATGGTCTTTCTTAACAAAATTCGTCTCAGTTACAATATCCGATTCTGTTGATGGTGTGGTTGCTGTTACTCCTTTTGATATCATTGCCAGCAGGATTGCCACACCTAAAAAAGCCTTTTGTTTACGAATTTTTCCAAGTTCCTTTATCAAAGTATTGAACCGCGAATTTTTGGAAAGAAGCAACAGTATCATTGCCAGTGTCATCATGCCATATCCTGAATAGGTAACAAATGTTCCCGGAGCATCATGATTTACCGAAAGAATGGTTCCTTTTTCATCAGTATCATATGATGATTGATAGAAGCGATAACCACGGTGGGTCAAAATATGGTTCATGTAGATACTGAAATCCCTGGTCATATTTTTTTCTTTATCACTCAGGGTTATTTCACTTTTGTAAGATGACGGACTGTTTGATCCGGGATAACGATCCAGAATAAAATCATTCAGATACAAACTGAATGGAAGCTTAATCGGTATGGAGCCAAACGAAAGCCATAGATTCCCCCCATCAAGATTTCTTACCATCGTTTTTTCGCCGACAGCTCCCCGCTTTCCCCAAACAGCGATTTTCTTTGTTTTCTGGTTGTGCTCAATTTGCAATAATACTGCATCAAGACCTGATCCATCGGAGGGATTTCTGGCTGGTACCGGGTAAATTGCGCCATTTGGTTCAAAATCCTGAAGTACCAGTTTAATATTTTCAATGGTATAAAATTTCATGGATTCAAATGGAAAGATACTCCCAGCTTTCAGCGAGTCTGTTTGCTGACTTCCCATGGAAGACAGATAAATATCTTTTGTAGCAGAAGCAAACAAACGTCCGTTTTCAATACTCAAACTTATTCCTGGTTTGTTGCCTAATTCGCAAAAAGCAATAAAAACATCTTCGACCTGAACCGAATCGCCTTGTCTGAGCATAAGTGTTTCGCGGCTTGTATTGGTCAATGCAAATAAGGAAATAATAGGTTCTCCATCGTCAACAGCTGTTAATGCAGCACTTGCATCAGGAACGAAAGCAAGTGTTTTGATATTTATTTTGTCTTTCCCTTTTTTTAATTTGAGATCAGATGCCTGCCAGCCTGCAGAAGAAAGCAGGACTTTTTGGTGAAGGATTTCACTATTACCGTGATTATTCCATTCAACGGTAATATAGGTGGCATCCGAGAGCATTACATCTGAAGACTCGCCTTCACGTATGTGCATTGTTCCTTCATAACCAATAAAGCGTGTGATGGCAGCACCAACTAAAATAATAACAAAGGAGACATGCATCAGGAAAGTCAGATATCTTTTCCGTTTCCATAGTTTGTGTTCAAACAGGTTTCCGACAAGGTTAACTGCCAAAAATGCCAGTAACAATTCGAACCAGGTAGCGTTGTAAACCCATACTTTTGATGCGTCCGAACCATAATCATTCTCGATAAAGGTGGCAACTGCAATTGAGATTCCGAAAAAAGTCAGAAGAACAATTGTAAGTTGCATCGAAAAAAAAGACCTGAAAAAATTTTTCATGAGAAACGGTAAAATTGATTTTTTAAAAAATATAAAAATCCGGTTAATACGCAGTATTCAAACAGTTAATTGATTAATCCGGCACACCATTATCTTTCATGTGAGGCAAAAATAGCATAAAAACGAATTTTATTACTTAAATTAGTTTTTTAGAAAGCAGGTCAATTTGTCAGGCATCAAAAACTGGCACAAATTTTCGTATCAGCTTTCGCAAATAACTAAAAATTAATCGAATGAACATAACCAGCGTTATATCTCATCCTGATTTGATTAATCGGATTGAAAAACTCGATAAGTCTTATCTGATGCTTTTTAAGAGTGGGTCGGAATTAAGTGAGTGTGCGCTCCGGAATATTTCGAAGGTGGAAAATGATGACATCAGCCTTTTTTTGGCAGATGTTTCCGAAGTAAGGGACATTCATGAAAAATACAGTGTTAAAACTGTACCTACTCTGCTTGCATTCGACAAGGGCGTATTTCAGAATGTTGTAAAAGGTTGCAATAATCCGGATTTTTACCGTTCATTTTTTGAGAATACGTTTTATGCTGCCGGCGAAGAGGATGAAAACACCCAGCCCTCTGTTACGGTATATACTGCACCTTCCTGTTCTTGGTGTAATACATTAAAGTCACATCTGCGCAAGAATAAAATCAGATTTACCGAAATTGATGTTTCAACTGACCCTTCACTTGCTGAAGATTTGGTGAGAAAAAGCGGTCAGCAGGGTGTTCCTCAGACAGAAATTAACGGTGAGATCATTGTTGGATTTGATAAAACAAGAATCAATAGATTATTAAATATTAATTAAAAGTGTAAAGGAGAAATTACAATGAAAGAACTTCAACCATTAAATCAAAATGTCATTCTCGACCTGGACGAAAGCAAAAAAGAACAACGTACTTCAGGTGGTATTATCATTCCTGATACAGCTAAAGAAAAACCCCAGATTGCGCGGGTAGTAGCTGTTGGAAATGTTGAGAATCCCGGAATTGCAGTTGGTGATCTGGTTATTTACAAGAAATATTCAGGAACTGAACTCGAATACGAAGGGCATAAATACCTTTTTATTCCCTATGCAGATCTTTTGGCCAAAATTGTTGAGACTGAAGAGATTTAATCTGTTTTCTGGATTTTATTGTCCGGACAAGCTGTAAAAATTTTTGGCTTCTGCTGATTTCGAAGAGCATTTCGTTCATATTCCAAAAGAGGCTGTTCCAAAAGTCTGGGTTTAAACAAAACGTTCAAAACCCGAATAAAAGACTTTTGAGACAGCTTTTTCTTTTTTAGCAGATTCACTGATCTTGTCTTAAATTGTGATTCATAAACTATCCGTTCTTATTATCTTGTACTTTTGCTAAAAAGTTGTGCCGTGATAAATAGATTTATTACAAGAGAGATAAAAATTGGCGAAATTGGCATTGGCGGGGATAATCCTATCAGGATACAATCTATGACCAATACCAACACGATGGATGTCAATGCTACAGTGGAGCAGATTCTTCGGTTGACTGATGCCGGGTGCGAAATAGTCAGACTGGCTGTACCGGGCATTCGGGAAGCACATAAGCTGGAGGAGATTAAAAATGAACTGATAAAATTACGATGTAATGTTCCATTGATTGCCGATGTTCATTTCAATCCCGAGGCTGCCATAATTGCGGCTTCTCTGATTGAAAAAGTGCGTATTAATCCCGGGAATTACACCGACAGAAACACTGGAAAGGTAAATTTTTCTGATGTTGAAATTCTTGCTTCAAAACAAAGAATAAAAGATCGGATGACTCCTCTCATTGAGGTATGCAGAAAATATGGCACTGCTCTTCGAATTGGTTCAAATCATGGTTCATTGTCCGAAAGAATTGTGTCGCAATATGGCAATACACCTGAAGGAATGGTTGAGTCTGCACTGGAGTTTGTTCGGGTTTGCCGCGAATTAAATTTTCACAATCTGGTGCTTTCGATGAAAGCAAGCAATGTACGCTTGATGGTTTACAGTAACCGGTTGCTTGTTAAGCAAATGCTGAATGAAAATATGGATTATCCGATACATCTCGGGGTTACCGAAGCGGGCAACAGTGCCGACGGACGTTTAAAATCGGCAATTGGTATCGGGGCTCTTCTGGCCGACGGAATTGGAGATACCATCAGAGTTTCGCTTACCGAAGACCCCGTGAATGAAATTCCTGTAGCGCAAGAAATCATTAAATATTTTGATAATGAATATTCTGTTGAGAAAATACCGGAAGTTGACCATTTTTTTAATTTACCGCACAGCTATCAACCCCGTTATTCTGATCGCTCAGTGCTGAACACTGGGGAAAAATCTCCACTTGTACTTGGGTCAAAAACTAACCCGGAAGAGCAAAAACCAGACATTGTAATGCCTGATGGTTTAGCCGGCAAAAATGTACTTTTTATCCATGGTAACAATGCTGTTAAAAATGATGGTCAGCCAAACAATCAGATAATTGTTTTTGAAGCCGTTAGGGAGCACGCATTATTTGAAATTAAGGAATTTATCCGGCAGAATCTAAAGGCTGGCAGTGAGGCTCCGGTTATTTTAAGAAAAAAATATTCTGGAAAGAACTTTTTAATAAAGGCTGCTCTTGATTTTGGTCCGGTGTTTTTGGAAGGTTATGGAGATGGATTGTGGATAGAATATGAAAAAGAAACGGATGGCGAAAATTCAGTTACTTTATCTTTTCAGTTGTTGCAGGCTTCAGGTGCCAGGATAACAAAAACCGAATACATAGCTTGCCCTTCATGTGGCCGCACTTTATATGATATACAAGCCTCGCTCGAAAAAATAAGAAAAAAAACAGGACATTTAAAAGGGCTGAAAATCGCAGTAATGGGTTGTATTGTGAATGGTCCCGGCGAAATGGCTGATGCTGATTATGGTTATATTGGGATGGGAGCAGGTAAAGTGGCACTTTTCAAAGGTAAATTGCTGATGAAAAAAGGTGTTCCTGAAGAGGAAGCAGTTGACCAACTGATTGGGATTATTAAAGAAAATGGTGATTGGTGTGACCCTCCGCAACAAGTTACTTCAGTATAAGTTTTTCATTATTAAGAAAAGTCCGGCCTTGAATTTTCAAAAAGTACAGCCCTTTACGCAAGTGACTAATATCAATGCTGCTTGTTCCTGTTAAGACTTCTTCCAAAACCGGGTTTCCGTAACCGTTAAATATGGTTATCCGATAATGCTCGTCAGGTGCAATCAGATGAATAACTCCGGAAGTTGGATTGGGAAAAATCTGTGGGTATTGCTCTTCGTTTAACAGGTTGGTTCCGGTTGGATTTAAAACCAATCCGATGATTTTTGACAGACCATTTTCGGTGAAAGTGCCGTCAGAAGAAGGCATGGTCAGGTCATATTCAGCAATTAGATCAAATTCTTTTCCGGTGGCTGTTTTAAAAAGTTTGAAGGTAATCATCTCCCCTTCACTGAAACCAGTATTTTCTGAAGAAGTTGGATCATTACCAAATACCGTTATTCCGATAGTGGCTGCTTTTTGATTTATTTCTGCAAGCCCTGCGCAAATACCGTCGGGAGTGAAAGCCCCAATATAATCTCCAATTTCGAAAATATCCGAAATTGTGCCGGAGATAGCAAGAAGATGACTGGATGGTGCTACAACCGGATCAGGCCAGTAGGTGTTATTGAAGAATATGGCGTTTTTATTGCTCAGGTCGGATTTTTGGCTGTTACATTCAGGATAGGTTATGGTTGCACTTTGGCCTACTGCTACCATGTATGCTTTTCCGGGGACAAGGGTTTGCAGGGTATTGATCGACATTGACGGCCAGTAAATGTTGTTTCCGGCTATTTCTTTTACTACAATCAGACTATTTAGTACAGGATCGAAAAGCTGTTGAACAGAAACATTGCATTCGCTTTTTACAGGAATAATGTTCCAGGTAGGAACCAATGTTTTTGACATGCTGGTTAGCGGACAGCCGATTAATGGAAGTACGACATTCTGTGTGACTTTTATTTTGTATCCGTCGTTGACATTCCATAATCCGATGGTATTGATGTTTTGTGCGGGGAAATACATTTTTGTCAGGGTTTGCATGATTACCAGCTCGTTAACAATGGGGCTCATGGTTTGTACCAGATTGTTGGACCTGGGTATATAATAACCTGATAGTCCGCTCCAGCCTTCAGGAATGAAAATTTCCTGTGTTTTATAACAATTCATTTCATCTACTATGGACAGTCCTCCGCTGTACCATTTATTATCGCCAACGAGATATCCACCTGTCTGATAGTCAGGGTATGCAGGATATTCTTTCTGGTCACCGGTCCATGTAAATATTTTCCAATTCATTATTTCGCCATAGTCAAAGCCATCTTTTTCAATTGTGTAAATGTCATCGCCATTTGCCATTATGGGTGTGTTCGATGTCCCGGTCCATTCTCCTGCACCTGCACAATGCAATTCGCCGTCGTCACCAACATAAAACACACCAATGTAATCGCCTTGCTGAAGTTGTATACCGCAAAGCGTTGGATTGGAGCTGCTAAAAATGGAAATTATATGCACCGATCCCGTATTCATGTAATTCCATCCGGGTGGAAGCCCAAAAGATTTTTGAATAAATGAATAATCCTGACCGGAAATATTAGCGCTTAAATTTTCATAAACTCTGAATTCGGGTGTAAAGTTCCATGAGTCTGATATTGGTTTTAAGGTATCGCTATAACAAGGTAAAACCTCTATTGAATAAACTCCTGTTTCACTTGTGGTTACTGTAATTCCGTTCTCAAAGATAACTTCAGTATTTGCAAGTGGTTCGCCTGTCTGACTATGCGTAAAGGTACCTGAAATAGTGAACACCTGTGTTGGTTCTCCCCAATAGTTTTGCTGGGTAAAATTTTTCTTTACATTGTAATAGGTTCGCTGTGGTGGGTCAAATTCATAAAAAGGATTGCAAAAGGAGGGTTCTGCAGTTCCGCTCCAGTTTTGCGGTACATCAAAAATATAGTAACCGTTTTCATTGGTTTGAGCCGATCCAATCCCACTGAAACTTACGGTTACGTCAGGGAAAGGAATAGTCATTGCTTCATTTTTGTAAACATATCCGGCAATTGACCACCAGATACCTTCATCGTTGAGCGTGGGGCAATCCTTAGAAAAGTAATCGGGTGACATTTCAGGACACACGATCGGATCATTATTTTCTGACGCCGAAGCGGTTTTTGCCCAAGACAATATAGCAAGAGGAATGATTATCAGAATGATTTTCAATTTCATAGTGGTAATTATTATCTGTAAATATAAAACTGAATAGTAAACAATTGTAATTTATGTTTGTGCAAAACAAAAGTAATTAATTTTCAGCTCAAATACATTTTTTCCAATAAAAAAAACGGCTGGAAAAAGTTTGAATTTTTCCAACCGTTTGTTATTTATGTATTTTTAGAAACCAGATATTATTTCTGGAGAATAATTTTTTTACTAAAGAATACATCCACTCCGCTCAAACGAAGCAGATATGCACCATCTTTATATGTATTAAGGTTAACCTCAATGGTTTTTGAGTTGTTAATGACAATATCCTTCATACTGAAAACTACTTCACCAAGCATATTGTTAATGGCTAGATTAACAGGATTTTTGCTGTAAGTTTTCAGTTCTATGATCAGATTTCCTTTTGTCGGATTTGGGAATAACTCGAGTGACCATTGGTCGGAAATATCATAAATACCAGTACAGTCTTTAAATTCAATTATGATCTCATCTTCATCGGCACATCCATTAGGGTCGGTTACCTGCACCCAGAATGTTGCGATACCAATACCCAATCCTGTAGTATCTACCAGGATAGTCTGAGTGGTTTCTCCGGTTGACCAGAGATAGGATGAACCAGGATTTCCGGCGTCAAGCAGTACTGTTTCGTTGGCACATACTTCCATATCTTCACCAAGATCAACTAACGGCAGAGGGAACATTGTTACTTCAAGTGGTTCAGAGGCTTCTCCGTTTCCGCATTCATTTACACCGTAGACTGAGATGAAAGCATTGCCGATAAAATCTTCATCCCACGAAACTGTTCCGGTCAGCCAGGTTCCTTCAATAATCCCGGCATTTGATGGTTCAAGTATCCAAACATAAGAAGAGGCACCTGTGGCACCATTTATACTGTAAGTAGTCTGATAGGTGCCAAAACAAATTGTTGTATTTCCTTCGGGTAATGGAGCTTGTTCGGGAATAAAATTCACATTTACAGTAGTTTGACTACTTATAATGTTTTGTCCGTCATTTACTTCAACAAAGTAAATGGTTGTTCCGGTTGGTGTTGCGGTTGGGTCAGGCAAATTTGAAGTAAATCCGATTGGATCAGAAAACCAGTTATAGGTATAAGTGCCAGTGCCTCCTGAGGCTTCAGCCATAAGTTGAGTTGTTTCTCCTGAACACAGCGTTGATGGATCGGCTGTAACACTTACGGCAAGAGGAAGTAACGAACCAACATTGAGCGTTACCGGAACATCAAGAACCGGTATTTCCGGGTCATTGCTTTCAATTTTGATATTCCCGTAATAGGTACCTTCAATCAAATCTTCAGAGCTAAAATTGATCTCAATGATTTTATTGTTTCCGGGAGCAATGGTATCGGTTTCTCTTTGCACAAACATCCACCCGGAAACATTCACTGTATAATCTTCTGTTTCTCCATAACTCATATCAGCACAGGGATCGGTGGGAATGTTCTGCCATTCGGCTTTAACTCTCATACGTGTTTCTCCACTTTCCACACCGTCAGGAATAGTCAACTGAGCAGTATAAACGGTGTTATCATTTTCCAAATGGAATCCGTTGAGAACAATTTCTGATTCTTCAAAAGTTTCGTTTTTATCGAAATCCATCCAGATGGTGACCCATTGGTCACTATAACCTGTTTCCAATAATACATCGTAAGTTTCCCCGACGTTTACTTCTGTGCTCATTTGTGTAAAGTCGCCATAACCATTAGGACTACAACCGCTGTTGGTATTACTTATATCGCCCATGGAGAAGCTGGTCAGACCATCCCCATACGAACAGTTGGCTGAAGGGATGCAATAATCTTTGGCATCACGGTTAGGTTGCGTTGAACCCGAAACCTCAAAAACCAGATCAAGTTCTCCTGTATTTTCGATGGTCAGATAACGAGTTGAAGTACTTTGAACAGCAATATTTTCGATAATTTCTTCAGGGTCAACGGCGACGTGTGCATCGCCCCATTGCAATGATGATGCAGGGCCTGTTGATTCACCCTCAAGATGCATGGCAGTTACACGGTATTTGTAAATGCCATAGGCAGGTAAGTTGTCGGAATAGCTCAGTTCGGTAGTTGTGGCAATCTGAAAGTTATCGCGATAGATGATGAAATACTGGAATCCTGGTACATTTTCAAACTCCCACGAGAGATCAACCTGACCGGTTTCAAAAGTAAGCGCAGCAACCAGGTTTAATGGGCGTGGCAAATTGTTGGTTTCAAACGGAGAGACATAAGTCATGGCAACGCCTGAACGATTGTCAGTCCAGACCGGATAAACCTTTGAACCTCTTGAGGAAATTCCCAGGTAATCACCCATATATCCTCCGGCAAGCCCGCTGATAGGAGCTGGTGTAAAATCCACATCACTTACCCGGAAATCTTCCCATGTTTCTCCTGCATCAAAAGAAACCGAGCACCAAACCTCGCATTTGTTGGCACTTACATTTCTGTCGTCGTAATAAATTACACTGAGTGTTCCTGTTTCGGGATCGCAACTAATCCATGGAAAATAGTGTTTTTTGCCAAGACCCGGAGTGTCCTGATTTACCCGTATCGGAGCAGACCAGTTTTGTCCCTGATCGGCCGATTTAATCATATAAACATCTACATCCTGCCCTGAGTTAATTCCGGGAACACCAATATTTGCCCATACAATGTAAATGTTTCCGTTAAATTCTCCTCCGCTGATATCAACAGTCATTGAAGGGAATGAATTAACGCGGTGATTTTTGCCTGCTGTGGTAGTTCTTATACCACGAATATTTGAAATTATACGGGTAGCAGGTTCATAGGTAGCACCTCCGTCAAATGATCTGGTAAAACCAATCACTGATTCGTCAGAAGGCCAACTATCGTAAACAGCCCATGCAACATAGACTTCTCCGTTTGGTCCGGAATTGATATTTACTCCCTGATTATGGCTTCCTGCATTGATAGAAGCACTGATATTGGTTTTGCCGGTCCAGCTTACTCCGTCATTGGTCGAGCGCATGATCTCAATATCAGTATCGTTTGGTCCGTAAAAATCGGTCCAGGCATTGTAAAGATTACCTTCATAAGGGCTGGTTGGACTGTTGTCGATCCACAGGTGATTTTTGTCCAGTAATCCGCTAAAACTTGCATTGGCACACAAAACTGGTGTCCAGGTAATCCCATCATCAGAATATGAAACTCCCTGTCCGCTATTACTATGGATATAGCCGACGAATTGCCTGCCATTCAGATTGATGGCAGTGGTTGGGTCTCCGGAATTGCTGCCACCGGCGCCCTGAATTGATCCTCCCCAGGTTTGACCAAAGTCCAGCGAAAAGAAATAATTGGCTCCATATAGCTGTCCTACAGGGTTTTGAGTAGAATTGTTGGATTGTAATACGTGGTCAGGATCATTTGGATTGACAAAAATTGAGTTTTCACTTTGGGTGGAATTTTCATTCGTTACGGGAATATCAGGTGAATCTTCTCTGACAACTCCTGTGGCATAAAGACGGCTGCCTTTATATTTACCCATTGGAACAGGGTGAAAGGGTTCAACAGGTGTAAGCCCCAATCGTGCAGCTTCGCGCCAGTATTTCATTTTATCTATGCGCGTGTCAAGTACTTCGTACGGATTGAGTTCTCCCATTTTCTTTCCCTGATGAATTCTTTCTTTTTGAGGTTGGTTTCCCTGAATTTGCTGTGCTTGCAAAACCTGAAGCAAACATGGGGTAAGAATAATGAGCATTAAGAAATAAAAACGTTTCATGAGTGGTATCCTTTAATTTTAAATAAGTAAATCAATAAAAATTTGCGGCTAAAGTATTATATTTTATTCATTTAGCAGTAAAGCTATATAGTTTGCAATGTCTGCCGGATAAAACAATGCTTAACAGGAATTAGTTTCGTTGAATTATAAGCTTTTTGGTATAAAACTGTTTCCTGTCGGAAATTGTCAGGAAAAATATACCTGAAGACAAGTCGGCAGTGCTGATCTTAATTGGTTCCATGTTTGATTGAAATACGATCTGTTGGAAAACAATTTCTCCGAGCAGATTTAAAATCTTTACAGAAGTTTTTTCTGATGAACCTTTTTCTTTGAAAATCAGGAGATAATCATTTACCGGGTTGGGATAAATGGTAAATTGGTTATTGCCTTGTTCTGTGAGGCCTGTGCAATCGTTAATGGTAATAATAAAATCCTCCGAATAATTGCCATACCCGCAGTTGTTTTCTCCGCGTACTTTAAGTGTGGCTGTTCCAAAATAATCTTCTGCCCAGGCTATAGTTATTTCGGTGTTATTCTGGGATTGAACGATCCCTGATTCCACCGGATTCAACGACCATTCATAATTTTCGGCAAACTGAATGGATTCACAGGAATATAACTCAATACTTCCAGCGCAGCAGTTATTATCTCCGGTGATTTCAGTTCCCGGTTCTGGTAAAGGATTGATGGTAAGTATCAGATCGTCGCTTACAGATGTGCCATCATTGCCATATGCTGTTAAGGTCAAAACTACACTTCCGGTTTCTATGTCATTATTCCCCGGAGTATATTCAGGTGTTAATATGTCAGGATTTGAAAACTGTCCATCGCCTGTGCTGGTCCATTCAACAGACGAATAAAAAGCAGCGCTTCCCTCGCACTGAAAAGAGGTTCCTTCACAGATTTGTCCGTTGGGGCCTGCATTAGCGCTTAATGTTGCTGCAGGCGGTAAAACAATATAGTCAATCCATCCGCAATCCTGTCCTGATGACACATAAACGTCTTTTTCGTAAACCCATTTAAATGTATTTTCACCAGCTGTTACAGGATAGGAAGCCTCTGACCAGTTTATTTCTCCTGACCATTGATCTTTTAGCACACCATTGATGAAAAACTGAAGAAAATCATAACCTGACTCGGAGGAAACTTTTCGGTAAAATGAAATCTCTCCATCATTGGCAACAGTTAATGTCATAATTAGTTGCGATGTCTGGTTATCACCTATTGCGCCTGATCGTGCTGAATATAACCCATCCCATGAGGCTGTATTAGAAATTGTCCAGTCTGCATTTCCTGCGAAAGACCAACCAGGGGGAAAAACACCTGCTTCGAAACTTACTGTAGTTGACTCGGTAAGTTCAAAGTTGGCTATGTTGTTTTCGGGAGATATGGTTAATTCCTGGGAAAGTACGGCATAGTTTTCAGCCCAAACCCTGAAAGTATAAGTGTTTTCATAGATTTCTTCTATGATGTATTCTCCATTATTGTTGGTGTAAACGGGTTCGAGGGGTGTGCCGAGTACTTCAACTGATGCATTGGCGATTGGATCACCGGTGTCTATATCAGTAACTACTCCGGTTACTTCTATCACCTGACTTTGTTCAAGGGCAACATCAAGAATTGTTTGTCCTGCATTATTGATGTTGACATTATCAAATGTCTGCGAAATGTATCCATATGCTGAGAAGGTTACTGAATAGTCTCCATTCGGCAGCATCCGGTAATATCTTCCAAATGCTTCGTCGCTTATATAGGGTTCTTTAAACAAACCTGTGTTGTCGATTCCCTGAACGAAAATTTCTGCTATTACAGGTTCATTTGTTGCTGAGTTGGTTATCAGACCGGTTAAAGTGGATGTATTCACCCGGTTGAGCAAAATCATCGCTGCTTCGAGGTTGTCTTCGCATATACCCGGAACCTGATTTGCCGGTGGGATAAACTGGGTTGCAAGTTCGATGGTATAGCTGAATATGCCGTGTTTTCCATAGGCATAATCATCAGTACCTCCAGCCGCAGGATAAAGTGCCCATGAGGGTTGTGGAGTGTAATGTCCTGAGCCAAGAGCCGGAATTGATTCTCCCATTGCTGTCCCAAGTGCCGCTAATTCCGTAGCATCAGGCCCGTAAGCATTTGAGGTGTATCCAAAAGGCCACAAAACCAGTTCACTGTATGTATGATAAGAAATACCAGCTACAAAATGCCGTTGTGCCATCAGATCACGTAAAGCAGCAATCTCAGGTTCTGAAAAAGCTTCCGGGCCGTGATAAGTCTGTTCGCCCGGATCAGGGCTGGCACCTTCACCGCCAAATTCCCATCCGTAATTCCTGTTGGGGTCAACGCCGTCGGGATAACTCCATCCGCCGGACCAGGTAATCTGATTATTGTTGTCGTTGTCGCGGATATTTTTACGCCAGCTTACATCAATTTCATCGAGCACAATTTTCTGACCGTCAGGATTAACTACAGGAATGAACCAGAGTTCTTTTGAATTGACATTTTCGGTAATTTGAGGGTCAGTTCCGTAGTTGTCGAGGATGTGATTGAGTACATAAAAAGCTACCATTGTGCTTAACGGTTCTCGGGCATGATGCGCCCCCATGTAAAATATGGCGGCTTCATCTTCATCCTCTTCTACGTTGTCCGAAACTTTTAGTGCCCATATCTCATGCTGATAGTCCACATAATTCTGATTTCCCTGGTTAAAATATATTTTCCCCCGGCTATCACCTATATCAAACAATTTGCAGATGTCAGGATGGTCGACAACCATTTGCTGAAGCTCTTCCAATGATTGTTCGTAATTGCGGTAACCATTAATATCATGGTCGCCCTTGAGATTTGAACGCATTTCTGCTTCTGTTTGAATAATAGATGCTGAGTAGCCAAGCTGCTGCAAATGAGCATACTCAGTTTCGGTTACAAAAAGGTCGAGAAAAGACCCGGGATAGTAAGCAGCAATGTCGTAATTTTCAGCCGCAAAATGTTTGACAAGAACGGGATCAGGATTTGAAAAGCGGATGATTACTTTTTGCTGAGGTAAGGCGGTGATTGAGCAAATGGAGAGTAACAGCAGAATAAAAAATTTCTTCATGATTAAATTAATTTCAGATAATAGTCATTACTTACGGAGATAAATCCCGTTACATTTTGTTGATTTACAATATCCAGACTAAGTTTTGGATAAAAAGTTTACCGGTTGATGATAATTTTTTTAATCCGGGTGTTGGATTCGTATTCTATTTTCAGGTAATAAATACCTTCCGGAAGGTTTTTCAATTCAATCAGAAGTTCGCTTTTTGCTACCTTTTTTTTAAAATGTTTTATTCCGAGCATATCGGTTATCGAAATAGTGAAAGGTAAATTGCCCGGCTGATTGTTTACTACTTTAAAACATCCGGTAGTTGGATTGGGGAAAACACTAAAAATATTCTCTTCATCCGGATTTTCGATTCCGGTACAATCTTCAACCGTAATTTCAAAATCGGGAGACCACTCACCTTCACCACAATCGTTTATCCCACGCACTTTCAGTGTAGCTGTTCCTTCGTAGTCATCATTCCAATGGATGATACAATTGTTCATATCTTCCGTTACAACACCGGCAGTGGACGGAGTAAGTTCCCACAGGTACTCAGTGGCTTCAGCAATTGGATCAACAGAATACATTGTTGATTCGTTCTGGCAAACCTGATTGTCTCCGGAAATAATGCCAGCGCTTGCGGGAAGCGGCATAAGATAAATTTCCAGTGCATCTGAAAAATCGCTCTGGCCGCAAATGTTTGCCGAAGCAACTTTAAGATATGCTGTGCCAGAAAAATCTGGACTCCAGTCCAACTCTGCAGTTGGTCCATTGTTGGTTATAGTTCCGGCTTCACCTGGGTCAAGTTCCCAAATCCAACTGGTGGCATACTGGGCATTTGAAGTGTTATAAGTTGTATTTGGATTGTTTTGACAGAGTTCGGTTTCGCCTTCAGGTGTGCTGGGGACTTCAGGAAATCCTATGACAAGCATCCATTCCAAGGCACTGTTTGTGCTGCTGTTGGTTCCATCTGTTACGGTAAGGCTGACATCGAAAGTGCCCGGGTTTTCGTAAGTAACCAAAGGATTTTGTTCGGACGAGGTGGAAGGAGTACCTCCGTAAAAGGTCCATTCCCATCCGGTTATATTTCCGGTGGATTGGTCGGTGTATTGCACTTGGCCTCCCTGACAGACCTGATTTACGTCTGATGTAAAAGCTGCATTGAGCGTACTGCCCGGAAATATAACCGTATAATCTTCTGTTTCACCATAAGAAAAATTAGCGCAGGGATCAGAAGAAGAATTTTGCCAGTTTGCTCTTATTCTAAGTCTTTTGGAACCAGGCTGGACAGCATCCGGAACAACAAAATCTGTGGTATAAACAGTGCCGGAGGATGACAAGCTGAAATTGGTGATTAATCTTTCGTCATCAGTAAAAATCTTATCATCATTCAGGTCAATCCAAAGACTTGCCTGTTGATTGCTGTATCCTGTTGTCCAGCTAACCGTATATTCGGTGGCAGCTGCCAGTTCTGTTGACATGTCGGTAAAATCTCCGTAACCTTCAATGCCGTTATCATTGGAGCATCCGTTGTTCATGTTATCAATGTTTTCCAGCGAAAAACCCGTGAAGCCGTCAGAGTAGGAACAATTGGCTGCCGGATAGCAATAGTCAGGAAAAAGGATAGTAATATATTTTGTTTGAGCAGTGAGATTCGTACCTGAATATTCGAGTTCGAGATTGGCTGAATGTCCTGCAGGTGCAGATGAGCTTGCACTTACCGTAAATTCGGCTGAGGCAGATGCATTTACAGCGATATCTCCGAAAACCTGAGCAGAAGTGGTCATTACAGTGATGTACTGATCAGAAGTGGTGAGTGTCCCTTCAAGACCCAATGCAGCTTCGGTGCCTACGTTTTTCAGTGTTATTGTGAAGATGGCTGTTTCTCCCGGATCAAGAAGCCCGTTATTATTTCCGTTAGAATCGTCAATAATATATGATTCCATAATAATGTAAGGGCCGGTAACTGAACTGAGAGCCTGAATACCATCGAGATCAAATCCGGCACCGGAAGCGTTTGCTGTGCCATCGCCATCATCAACAATTTTTAAATATCTTGCTTCGGAAATTGTGGTAGTAGCAAAATCAAATTCTGCTGTTCCGTTGCCGGTACCCATCGAATGCCATGGGCCATCAATGGATTCTCCGGCATAAAGTGTATATCCTTCGGAGGTGGCATCACCTTCAAAAACCATGATGTCGGGACCTGCACCGTCGAAAATCATATCCTGCATATCTACGATTAACCAGCCATTTTTCCCAATCGAATAAAACAGATTGTCGGGAGGGCCGATAATGTTCCAGGTAGTACCAGCATCTGCCGGATTATTGTTTGGAATCTGTGAGCTTATCAATCGGTAAATGCTCTGATGTTCTTCTGGTTGTAAGGCAAAATCGGTTACAGTGGCATTGTTGGCAGTTACTACGACATCATTAATGGTAGCAGTGGCATATCCGTTTGCTTTTACTGTAATATCGTAGTTACCAGGGAGTACGTATTTGTGATAATCTCCATTTTCAGGATCATTGTAGCAGGGCAGATAATTATTTACAAAAACAGAAGCTATTACAGGTTCTCCTGTACTTGCGTCGGTTATTACTCCGCTTAATCCATAACCTGCAAACTCGATCAGATTGAGCATTGCTGGCCGGTTATAGTTGTAATACATCATGATTTGTGATGCCGGTGGTTGTTTATCCATGGAAATCTCAAGTGACCAGGAAACAGACCCTACAAGGCCATAGTTTGAATCTTTGGTACTGCCGTTGATGGGATACATACCTGAGTAACCCTGACCATAAGGAATATTGCTGTAACCGGAAACGTTGGAATATTGTCCGGCCAATTGCAATATATGATTCATGTCAGGAGGGGTTGAAGATCTGTAGCTCCAGGGGCAGGAAATATATTCTGTGCCGCTGTGATAACTGGTATGAATTGTAAAATGATTGTCCAGAACGCAGGTTCTGAGAGCTTTTGATTCGACTTGTGAAAAAGCACCCGGACTGCTGCCTTCTCCGTCCCACATGTATCCCCAGTCGCGATTCAGGTCAACGCCATTGTTGTTGTATCTTGTCATATTAACCCGTCCATCAGGATTGACCATCAGGTAAAGCCAGATTTCGCGGGTGTTGATGAGTTCAGTGATATATGGGTCAACATTGTAATTAAGACACAGATCGCGGGCAAAACGGATCACATTTTCGGAACAGCCGATTTCATCGCCATGGATTCCTCCGTCAAAAATCAACTGAGGTTCAATTTCGTTGACGGTTGCGTTATTGCTTATTTTCAGTGCAGCCAGCTGACGGCCACCCATGGATGTTCCGTAAATGATTTTTGTGCAAATGTCGGGAAAATGAGTTACCAGGCTGTCTGAAAGTTCAATAATTTCAGCATAGGTATGGTAAGCCTCTTTTGTTTCCCAAAAATTTTGATAATACTCATTCAGGTTTTCGATGAGCACTTCCCAGTATAAACCTGATTTTTTAATCAGCTCCAGTTCCTGTGGAATAACAAAAAGTCTGGCCTGGTTTACATAAATGTCACCCTGCAGATTGAGCTCATGCAAAATGCGGGCTTCTTCATCATTTTGAATATTAATCTTAATTTCCATCTCACCCGGTCGCCAGCCCTGACCGAAAACGGGAGATAGGAGCAGCATTACAAGCATGGAGAGTAGATACTTTTTCATTAGATAATGATTTAAATTAATAAGTTTATTGTTTTGAAAATTAATTATATAGGTTATTCACTTCAGTTCTATAAAATAAAACTATGAGGAGGCTAAAATAGTGTAATTTCAGAAAAGTGATTTTTCAAACATATTTATTGGTGAATGCATCTGGTAATCTTTTGATAGAGATCTTGCAATTTGAATGGTTTGGTAATAAAATCGTTCATCCCGACTGCAAATACTTTTTCTTTTTCTTCTATCATTGCAGCTGCTGTCAATGCAATGATCGGAATATCAGGATCAATTTTTCTGATTCTTTTTGTTGCTTCAAAACCATCAATTTCAGGAAGATGCAAATCCATAAGGATGAGATTATATTTTTTTGGTTCAAACAGCTCCAGGGCTTTGCGGCCATCTTCAGCTACATCAAGCTCAATATTCCAATGTTTGAGCAACTGACTGGCTACTCTGATGTTAATGGGGTTGTCTTCAACAAGAAGTAGTTTTATGCCTTTAAGACTTTTAAACTCAACTGATTTGTTACTTGAATCATCATTCTCCGGAGAGGCAGGCAGAAATTCGTTATTTGTCAGCTTAGATTCCGATGATATGGTTGATGTACTTTCTTTTTGGGGGCGTTCAAATTGAATTTCAAAAGAAAAAACAGAACCTTTTCCAACTTCACTGGCAACATGAATAGTGCTCCCCATTATTTCAAGCAACTTCCTGGTAATCGAAAGTCCAAGCCCTGTTCCGCCATATTTTCTGGTGGTGTCGGAACTTGCCTGACTGAAAACCTCGAAAATGTGGCCGAATTTTTCTTCAGGAATGCCAATGCCCGAGTCCTGAATTTTGAAAAGCAAATCAACTTTTTTAGGAGTTAGTGACAGGTTTTTCACAGAAATTACCACTTCGCCTTCCTGAGTGAATTTGATGGCATTACCAATGAGGTTTATGAGTACCTGGGAAAGGCGGGTAGGATCGCCGATTACCAGAGCAGGAATAGAATCATCCCAACTCAGCCTAAACTGAATGTTTTTTTGTTTTGCCTGGGTTTCGAATCCGTATTTTAAGTTTTTGACGGTTTCTTTGAGATTAAATTCCACCGATTCCAGCTCAATTCTTCCTGATTCTATTTTGTTAAAATCCAGGATATCATTGAGAAGCATTAACAGGTTATTTGCCGAAAACCGAAGAATATTGAGCTGTTCGGTTTGTTCGGTGCTTGGGTTACCTAAAAGCAGAAGGTCGATCATGCCTATTACACCATGCATGGGTGTTCGGATTTCATGCGACATAACGGAAAGGAATTCAGCTTTGGCTTTCGACGAACGTTCTGCTTCTTCTTTTGCCTGAACCAGTTGAATATTTTTTGCCTGAATTTCTTTGGTTTTTGTTTCGAGTTCAAAAGTCCTTTCTTTTACCAGGTGGTTGAGTTTTTTCTTTTCAGCGGCTAATCTCCTGCTTTTCCAATTGATAATTATCAAAACCATACCTGTCAATATGATAAAAAAGAAAATCCAGATCCAGGGATTTTGATACCAGACGCGGAAAATTTTAAAAGGAAATATAAGTGGCTGACTCCAGGTAAAATTTCCTCTTTGTCTGGCACTGAATTCTAACTGATAATCGCCGGCAGGCAGGTTTCCGACAAAAAATTCGCTTTTGCGCGAGAAATAGGTTTCTGGCTGGCTTTTTCCTTTTAAAACAATACGGTAGGTAATGCTTTCGGTGGGAAATTCGGTACTGATAAAGTTGAATCCGATGTAGGAAAGGTTGTCGAATCGTTTGAGATGCTTGTCTTTGAATGGTTGGCCTTTGTTGTTGACCGACAGCAGAATCGGGGTTGTTGTGGATAACGGTTTGGTGTATTTCAGCATTTGACCGGCACCGGCCAGAGTACCTGCAAATAAACGGTCATCAGGCAGTATAGCCAGGCAACGATAGGAGATAGTTTTTGAGGGTAAACCATCCTGATGATTGAAAGTAAAAAGTTCTTTGCCATTAAATTTGCAAATTCCGTCACTGAGGGCAAACCAGATGTTGTCGCGGCTGTCAATGGCCAGTGCTTTGATGTCTTCGTTGGTCAGCAAATCAAGATCAATTCGTTCCAGGCTGTCATCAGTCATTTTTAAAAGACCGTGATTGCTGGCCATCCATATTTGTCCTTTACTGTCAAATTTCAAATCATTGACTATAATATTCAAATTGAGTTCAAAAGGTAATGGTTTGCTAAGGTTTTCAAACCACTGGTTTTTGGGTGAAAATCTGTAAAGATAACTCATGGAGTCTCCTGAGCCCATATATAGTTGGTTGTCAGGTGAGATGGCCACAACATTTACAAAAGAAACCAATCCATGTTTCTCATTATAGTACTGAACACGGTCGTTCTTGTCGATCTTAATTATTCCGTCTGATTTATTATTACACACCCAGATGTTGCCGTCATCATCCTTTGTAAGGTAATGGGCTGAAGATTCGTTGGATGAAAGATTGAAAGTCCTGACCACATTCCCGTTGCTTATTTTTTGCACCAATCCATGGTTATCAGAGATATAAAGATCATCTCCCCTGATTACTGCACCCAAAATAATACGGTTGTCTGCAGAGTATAGTGTTGTAAAGGAAGATGAATAGATATCCATTCCAATCAGGTCGGTACCCGTAGAAAACAAAACCTGATTTTTTTCCGGGCTATAACTCAGATGGTGAATGAATTTCCCCGCCAAAGGGTGCTGCAACGCTTTGAAGAATTTTTCTTTAAGAAGAACTACCCCATTGTCTGTGGCCATCAGATAACCATTTTTGTGTCTGATGATTTGATTGATTCCGCTATTCACCGAATATTCCTTAATTGGAAAAAGATGAATCTGACCCGAATCAATAATAAGTTCCCATAATCCATTTGACCAGGTACCAATCAGAAATTTGTTTTCATTCACTCTGAAAATGGATGAGGCATCAATATTTTCGTTAATAATTCCTGAATAAAAAATGGTATTCTCCTTCAGATTGAAAGTAATTTCGGACAATCCCTCATTGCTTCCGATAAGCGCTCTGTTGTCGCTTAAGCAGGAGGCTGCACTTACGTTTGAGAGTTCGAAATTTGCCTCCAGGGGTATAATTGTATCAAGTTTGCTGTCATACCTGAAAAAATTCCCTGTCTGAGATACAAGCATAAGGCAATTGATACTGTCTTCAAAGAAAGAAAAGGAACGGGAATAACTGGATGGAAGATTTTGCATTCCAAGATAATAACTGGTGAATTGATTGTTACTATACCTGTGAACGCTGGTATTGTCAGAAAACCAGAGATTTTTTTCCTTGTCTTCGAAAAATGTTTTTGGATACCAGATGTCACCTTCGCTCTGTCTGATTGATCCTTTGGCTATTTCGTGCACTACAACATTGTCAGCGGAAGAGTTGATTTTGCCAAATCCCATGTCGTAGGTCAAATACAATTGTCCGTCGCTGTGGAAGTGCAGACCTTTAATGTAGTTTGAACTGAGGAGGTGTGAATAGTCGCTGAATTCTATGCCATTGTATCTGATTAAACCATAATCGGTTCCCAGCCATAAGAATCCCTGTTCATCAGCTGCCACAACTTTTACCATTTCGTTCGGCAGACCTTTATCCTGATTGTAGCGAATGATCTCATAATCCTGTGATTTTGCAATAGTACAGGTCAACAGGGCTGAAAGTATGAACAGTATTCTTGTCATACGAAAAAATGATATGGTAGTGCCGTTCAAAATTTGAACGTCAAAAGTACATTATTTCTTCAGGAAGAACACCCTAAAACAATACCTTTTGTTGCAAACCAGGCTGAGCTAAGAACTTAACTGATTTAAACCAAGTGCATACGGGAAACTTAACTTTGGTAATTCTGAAGATTTATCCGCAATGGAAGTATGTTTCGACGAGTTTTAAAATGGCTTCTTTATCATCAGCAATGGTTTGCCGCAGTGTTTTATCGTCAAAGGCTTTGAGTTTGGCAATCCAGCAATTGATCAGCCCTTTGGGAAAAACATTGTATTGGGTATAATAATCTATTTGCTTTTCAAGACATTCAGCCGATTCCCAGCATGAGGCCGGCAGTTGTTTCAGGTCTTTGACTTTCTCTTTGTGTTCTTCATGAAAAATGTTAACATCAACATAGGTTTTTTTTGCGTATTCAAGTCCATTTTTCATTTCCAGTCCTACACGTGCAGCCACCGTCAATCCGGCGAGCAGAAAGTAAATGTCTGCCGAGCCGTCGGGACAACGGAATTCGACAGTTTGTTTGTCGTTAAAAGGATGTTCGGATTTTGGCTGTTGCGGGTTAGCATCAAGGTACATATCGCTGTTACTTGTCCAGCCAAGCGGAACTCTGACCAATACCGAACGATTGCGATCGCCCCAACAAATATTGGTAGGTGCTTCCTGGTGTGGTACCAGCCTGAAATAGGAAGTTGGATTGGTATTTCCAAATGCTGTAAGCGATGATGCCAGTTCCAGATAGCCGGCGATAGCCTTTTTGGCCGCATCGCTCAGTTTACCGTTTTCAGTCATTTGGTTTTTGCCATCTTTCATCAGGCGGGTATGGATATGTAACCCGCTTCCAGCTTTACCTGCGGTTATCTTTGGTGCAAAGGTGATGGTAAAGCCATATTTGTAGGCCAGATTTCTAAGAATCCATTTCGCAATCATTAACTGAGCGGCAGCATCATCCAGCGGGCATGGCCTGAATTCCAGTTCATTCTGTTCATATTCAAGATTTCCGTGCCTGAAATTTCCGACTTCGCTATGGCCGTATTTCAAAAGACCTCCGGTTTGAGCAATGGCAAGCATTGCTTCACGCCTGAAATCATCCCACTTGGTGAAAGGTGCTGATTCGTGATAACCTTTCTGATCCACAGCAGGATAAAGCTCCTGCTTACCGCTGATGAGGTAGAATTCCAGTTCTCCCATTACATGAAATTCATAACCGGTACGCTCTTTCAGTACTTTTTGGGCTTTTTGCAAAATGTATTCCGGTGAGCTTTCGAGGTGATTGCCGTCCTTGTCATAGTATGAACACAAAATATCCAAAGCAGGAATATCGCTGAACGGATTTACAAAAGCTGTTTTGTAACGAGGGACTACATAAAGATCGCTTGATCCTGCCTCTATGTGAGAAAATAAACTTGAACCGTCCACACGTTCACCCATTGTTAGGATTTCTTCAAGGTGCTCACGGCTGTTGATAACAAAATTCAGGGTTTTCAACCGCCCATCCTGACCCGGATACCTGAAATTTACCATCTCAATGTTATGATCCTCAATGTAAAGGATCAGGTCTTCCCTTGTAAACTCCTCAGCCGGCTTGTTCAGATACTGCACCAGCGGATTGGGATTCATCATCATCTTTTTCTTCATTTCCATTTCGGTTTTAAAATTACTGTAAAAGCCGGCAAACTTAAACATTCTTTGCCGAAAAAAGGGTGATCATGTTGACGAAATCACAGGTGAAATAAAATGTTTGAAAATTTCAGGACTTTATACAGACGAACTATTGGCTTAACCCCATAATAATAGAACTGATTTTTATTGTTATTTGCATAGTCAGGTTTTATCTGGTATTAAAAAACAAAAACAAACGTCGGGTCATTATCTAAAATCATAAAACCAACCATTCTGTTGAGATTAGTCTCTCTGAAGCTGCAAAAGGAATTTATTATTTGAAAGTACTTTCAGCGGAGGACATCCACATTGAAAAACTCATTGTAAGATAGCTTTGTTTAATGCAGTGGTTTATCAAAGCGCCTCAAATTTGAGGCGCTTTTTTCTTAAAATCTGGATAAATTAAGTAGTTTTGCCCGCTAGTTAAAAAGAAAGAGTTATATTTTAAAATTGTAGAAATGCAAAAACTGTTATTACTGGGAGATGAGGCTATAGCACAGGCGGCTATTGATGCCGGAATATCGGGGATATTTTCTTATCCGGGTACACCTTCAACAGAAATCACGGAATATGTGATGGCTTCGAAGCAGGCTGCTGCCAAAGGAATTAAAGCTTCGTGGGCAGCAAACGAAAAAACGGCTGTTGAAACTGCACTCGGCGTTTCTTATGCAGGCAAACGTGCAATGAGTTGCATGAAACACGTGGGATTGAATGTAGCTGCTGATGCTTTTGTCAATTCTGCCATTACAGGTGCCAACGGGGGTTTTGTGATTGTAGCTGCTGATGATCCTTCGATGCACTCTTCCCAAAACGAACAGGACTCACGGTTTTATGGCAAATTTGCCATGATACCCGTTCTGGAACCGAGTAATCAGCAAGAAGCCTATGATATGGTTCATTACGGATTCGATATCTCTGAGAAATATCAGATTCCTGTTTTGCTGAGAATTACTACACGCCTGGCACATTCACGTGCCGCAGTGGTGCGCAAACCCGAACGGCCACAAAACGAGCTTCGTTTGCCTTCCGATCTGAAGCAGTTCATATTACTGCCGGTGATTGCACGCCGTCGCTACAAAGGCTTGTTAGCCAATCAGGTATTGTTTGAGCAGGAGGCTGAAACAGCTGGTTTCAACAGGTATTTTGACGGTCATGACAAATCTTTGGGGATCATCACCAGCGGAATTGCTTACAATTATCTTATGGAAAATTTCACCGGCCGCAACATTCCTTACCCGGTATTAAAAATTTCACAATACCCTGTTCCTGTGAATATGATAACCAAAATGGAGCAGGAGTGTAAGCGTATTCTTGTTATCGAAGAAGGTGCCCCGGTGATTGAAGAATCATTACGCGGATTACTTTCTAAATCGCTGAATGTAAATGGTCGTCTTGATGGAACAATTCCCCGTGATGGTGAATTAAATCCGAATATTGTTGCCGTGGCTCTGGGAATGGAGGATCATCGCGGAATGGATGTGCCCGGGCTTGTGGTAGGTCGCCCTCCTTCAATGTGTGTTGGTTGCTCACATATTGATATGTATAATGCTTTGAACGCTGCATTAAGCGATTTTACCAAAGGCAGGGTTTTTTCGGATATTGGTTGCTATACTCTTGGAGCACTTGCACCTTTCAATGCAATCAACTCATGTGTGGACATGGGAGCTTCGATCACCATGGCAAAAGGTGCCGCTGATGCCGGTTTGGTACCTGCTGTTGCGGTTATCGGTGATTCCACTTTTACTCACTCCGGCATTACAGGCTTACTTGATGCTGTTAATAGCAATTCACCAATTACCGTTCTCATTGCCGATAATTCGACAACAGGCATGACCGGAGGTCAAAAATCTGCGGCTACCGGAAAAATAGAAGATATCTGCCGGGGAGTTGGCGTTCCTGAAGAACATATCAGGGTGATAAAACCTCTGCGCAAAAATCATGAAGAAAATGTAAAAGTCATTCTGGAGGAATTAACCTATAACGGTGTTTCAGTGGTCATACCCCGAAGGGAATGTATTCAAACCTTAAACAAAAGGATGCGTGCAAAGGCAGCTGAAAAAGCAAAAGCCAAGGAATCAGAATAATAATTTTAAAAAGTTATCCAACAATGAAAATTGATATCATTTTAGCCGGTGTCGGCGGACAGGGAATATTATCCATCGCAGCGACCATAGGACTGGCTGCTATTGAAGCCGGATTGTACCTGAAGCAGTCTGAAGTGCATGGTATGAGCCAGCGTGGTGGGGACGTACAATCAAATCTGCGTCTTTCGGACAAAGAAATTTATTCTGATTTGATTCCTTATGGTCAGGCTGACATGATTATTTCGGTTGAACCGATGGAATCACTGCGATATCTTCCAATGCTGGGGCCAGAGGGATGGCTGATTACCAATACCACCACTTACGTGAACATTCCCAATTATCCAAACCAGGATACGCTGATGGCTGAAATCGCAAAACTTCCCCGCCACATTGCCCTTGACGCTGATACAATTGCAAAGCAGTCAGCTTCTGCTAAATCGGCCAACATGGTAGTGCTTGGTGCTGCTTCTCCCTTCATCAATATTGACTACACTATTCTTGAAAATGCCATTCACCAGTTGTTTGGCCGAAAAGGTGAAGAAGTTATAAACCAGAACCTTGCTGCTATGAAGGCTGGAAGATCATATACGCAGAACATACTTAAAAATGATAAGTAGAGATTTCAGGGCAATCGGCAGAGATTACCATTAAAGTTCTGATTGAAGGTCTCAATGTCAGGTTTATCTGCTATAAGAAGAAAATTTGGTTTCTGTGTCAGAAAGTGAAGTAATCAGCGTTTTGAGAAATTATGCAGAAAAAGAAATTACTTGTTGTTGTAATTGTAATTGCTGTTGCAGCAATGACTGTACTTGCAGGGTATTTAGTGTTCTTCCACGGAAAGCAAACAGGCGGCAATCGGGATGAAGCTGAAGCTGATAATTACGAACCCCGCCTGATGTACGGATTCAATGTAGATTCACTTACCATAGTGAGTGAAACAATCAAACGAAATGAATTTCTGGCAAATATTCTACAAAGCTACAATGTTGATTACGCTACCATAGATCGAATTGTTCGTGAAACCAAAGATGTTTTCGATGTCAGAAAAATGAGGCAGGGCAATCCTTATTCAGTTATTCTGACCAATGACTCTGTCCCGGAGGCAAAATATTTTGTTTACGAAATTTCTTATATTGATTATGTAGTTTACAGCCTCAGGGAGCCGGTGCGTGCCTGGCGCGGTCACAAAGAGGTTGAAAAACGCGTTGATACAGCCTCCGGAATCATTTCCTCCTCTTTGTGGAATGCAATGGTTGCCGGTAATACTGATCCAAACCTGGCTATTACCCTTTCGGATATTTATGCATGGACCATCGATTTTTTTGGAATACAAAAAGGTGATTCATACAAAGTTATTTACGAAAATATATACGTTGAAGGTGAACGGATCGGAATAGGTAAAGTACTTGCAGCAAATTTCAACCATTACGGCAAAGACCAGGTTGCAATTTATTTTGTTCAGGACAGTACCGGTGGATATTTTGATGAAGATGGGAAAAGTTTGCGTCGTGCTTTTCTTAAAGCGCCGCTCAACTACCGGAGGATCAGTTCAAGATTTTCAAACAGCCGGTTGCATCCCGTACTCAAGATCAGAAGGCCGCATCATGG
>RZYY01000129.1 GCA_009930115.1 Sphingobacteriia bacterium
AATAAAAAATCGAATAAAAAAATCAATTAAAAGCGGCTAAAACAAAAAAACCGCCTTTTTACAGGACGGTTTTTTAATACAATAAAATTCGTATAATTCCAAGCTTAACCTATAATTTTCATTTTTAAAGTTAACAAGATATGAATATTTCTGCTATTAATAAATACCTTAAAATATTTTGGGCAAGTCTTATCCTTTTTTCGTGTACCGAACGTATTGACATTCATACCGATTCGCAGGAATTTGCCCGACTGGTGGTCGAAGGAAGCATTTCAACGGATACCACCGCACATATGGTGAGGTTGACCACTACGGCTGATTATTTTGATGATCGGCCTCCACGTCCGGTTAGTGGAGCTCAGGTAATGATCATCAGTGAAACGGATTTTTTTCTATTAACCGAAACCCCTGCTAAATCGGGTATTTATCTTACTGAACCTGACGTTTTTGGAAAAGTTGGCCATGAATACCGGTTGCAGATTCAACTGGAAGAAGAAATTGGCGGAGCAAAAGAATTTGAAGCATCATCAAAGATTTTTCCCATTAATCAGATCGATTCTATTGCCCTGCAGTATAACGAAGACTGGGGCGAAGAAGGATTTGTGGAGGTCAAATGCTACGTTTGGGACCCGCCAACTGAAGACTTTTACATGTTTCACACCTATATCAACGGGCAGTTGACCAACGATTCCATCAACAGGATTTTTGTTGTTGATGATATCCTTTACAATGGGAATTATACAAACGGGATTGGTGTTAGTTATCTTGACCAGAGCAATAGTCGTGAGGTACTGAAAACTGGGGATACTGTTACTTTAAGAGCTGGAAGAATAACCAAAGAATTCATGGAATTTATTTATCAACTGCAGGAAGAAACCGGATATCAGACGCCTGTTTTCAGCGGCCCTCCGGCTAATGTTCACGGCAACATATCAAACGGAGCTTTCGGATTTTTCGGTGCTTTCTCATCAAGTTATGCCTCGGTTGTCGTTCCTGATTTTTCTGAACAATGACGTTTAAATGCTGTTTTAAAAGGCAAAAAGAATAATTTTGATTGTTTTCAACAAGTTTAATTATGGAGCAGGATTCACTCGAATATGTTTTCAGATTGGCGGATGGCGGGCCTGTTTATCATGAAACCAACCTTGGTAATTTTATTGCTGAACCCTGGAATGCCATTTCTTCTCTTACTTTTCTGATACCGGTTATTTATCTGCTTTTCAGACTTAAAGGGCGTTACCGCAATTATGCTTTTCTGCTTTTCTGGGCATCTCCCTTAATGGTTGTCGGAGGTCTTGGAAGTACGCTTTATCATGCATTCAGAGCTTCGCGATTTTTCCTTTTTATGGATTTTGTACCCATCGCTATCTTAACCCTTTCGGTCAGTGTTTATTTCTGGAATAAAATTTTACCTCACTGGTCATACATTTTTCTTGTGATTGTAGTTTCGTTTCTTTTGCGCTACGCTGCGACCGCATTTGTTGATGGTCAGAACATGATCAATGTTTCCTATTTTATTACCGGAGTGATGATATTTTTGCCTGCTCTGATATTTTTGTTCCGGACAAATTTTTTTCAGGTCAGGTATCTGATTTACAGTTTGTTTTTTTTGTTGATGGCACTTTTCTTCAGATATGCTGATGATTTTGAAAATCAGGTTTTTGCCGCAGGAACGCACTGGCTTTGGCATATTTTTACTTCAGCAGGTGCTTTTACCCTTGCAATTTATCTCATAAAGGTAAGGGATATAGAAATTGAACAGCCCCAGGATCATCAGCCGGTTTGTTTATGATCGTTAAAGAGCTTTATCACAAATCGTTGAAAATTATTTCCTCCAGGATTTTATTATTACAATGGTTGGAATCTTTTCCGGCAGAAGTTGTGCTGCATGGTTGATTTTGAATGCCTGATTTTGCTAACCATGTTAATGATCGCGTTTGTAAAGCCATTCTGCATAACTTTCTAACCTATTTTTCATTGCCGGATCAGTATTGACTTTTTGCATAATCTGAAGGGCTGCACTGAAAAATTTTTCCATTTCTTCCGTGGTTATTTCCCTGATGTGATAGCGATTATAAATTTCGAGTACTTTGGCTATTTTCTCCCCGGGTGAAAGAACAATCTTTGGGGAATAAAGATGTCTGAGCATTGTGTAATCTTCCTGGTTGGCCATCTCAAGACATTTGAGGTACAGAAAAGTTTTCTTATTGGCAATAATGTCACCGCCTATTGTTTTTCCGAATTTATCCTCAACACCAAAAGCGTCAAGGAGATCGTCCTTCAATTGAAAAGCCATTCCTGCATTGATTCCAAAATCGTATAACAACTGCGCCTGCTGAGCGGGTGCGCGGGCGATAAGTGCTCCTGTTTTCAGGCTTGCACCTAGCAGTACTGCTGTTTTCATCCGGATCATCAGAAGGTATTCTGGAATACTTACTTTATCTGCTGTTTCAAAATCCATGTCGTATTGCTGCCCTTCGCAGACTTCTATGGCAGTTTGGGTAAAAGTGGTCAGAATTTCTTTCAGATTGTCGGCATTCGAAGCAGCGATAAATTGGTATGCAAGGGCAAACATGGTATCACCGGAAAGTATGGCAACGTTGGTATTCCACTTTTTGTGGACGGTTTTTTTTCCTCTTCTGAGTTCTGCCTGATCCATGATGTCGTCGTGCAGCAGAGTGAAGTTATGAAAGATTTCCAGGCCGATGGCTGCTTCCAAAGCATCTTCGGCACGTCCCCTGAACATTTCGCATGCCATCAGGGTCAGCACCGGGCGCAGACGTTTACCACCAAGGGCAAGAATGTAGGTGACGGGATCGTAAAGCCTGTGAGGTTTCTCTGGCAGATTGAGCTGCTCAATGGCCTGATCTACCAATGTTTTGTATTCCTTGAATTTTTCCATTTCAGTGTTTTTTCAGCTTTGCTTTTTTGGGTTGAATTTGGTGTAAAGAATAGGTGCTTATCCGGTGATGAAGGTTTTCAAAACCTGCAATTGCTGGTTGTGAAACGTGAAGTCTCTGCATGTAGCAGGTTTGTAACAGCATTATTTGTTCACCAGCCTGACCAGGTATTCGCCATATCCGCTTTTGAGCAGGGGCTGTGCGATTTCAACGAGTTTTTCTTCATTGATGAAGCCCATTCTGTAAGCGATTTCTTCTATACAACCTATTTTTAATCCCTGACGATGCTCGATTACTTCAACAAATTGGGAAGCCTGAAGCAGCGACTCAAAAGTACCGGTATCGAGCCAGGCTGTTCCTCTGCTTAGGAGAGCCACTTTTAGTTTTCCCTGTTCAAGATAATATTTGTTTACATCCGTAATTTCATACTCACCCCGTGCGCTGGGCTGTATGTTTTTTGCCACTTCCACTACGCTGTTGTCGTAAAAATAGAGCCCCGGCACAGCAAAATTTGATTTTGGATGTTTTGGTTTTTCTTCGATCGAAATGGCTTTTTTATTTTTATCAAATTCAACCACCCCGTAACGCTCGGGATCGGAAACATGATAAGCAAAAACCACTCCACCTGTCGGGTTGTTGTTTTCCTGAAGTATGCCCTGAAGCCCCGAGCCGTAAAAGATATTATCGCCCAGAATTAATGCAGCCTTCCGGTTCCCGATAAATTCTTCGCCAAGTACAAATGCCTGCGCAAGACCGTTTGGAATAAATTGTACTTTGTAACTGAAATTGCAACCGAGCTTAGAACCGTCACCAAGAAGTTTTTCGAAGTTGGGAAGATCGGTAGGTGTGGAAATAATTAAAATGTCTCTTATGCCCGCCATCATCAGAACGGAAAGCGGGTAATAAATCATAGGTTTGTCATAAATAGGCATCAGTTGTTTACTAATGGCTAAAGTCAGCGGGTGAAGCCTGGTTCCGGCGCCTCCGGCTAAAATGATTCCTTTCATAATTATTGGTTTTTGTGAATTAATGTTGTCATTATACTATGCGGAACCGCGGGTGTCGATTTCTTCGATTTTCAAATCATCCAGTTCAATATCAATTTCTTCGTCGAAGATTTCGATCAAAGGTTCGGAAAATTTTCTGGTGGTAATGCGCTTATCCATGGAAAGCAACAGAGATGGGAGTACAAAAAGATTGGATAATAATGCCATGAGTAATGTGAAGGCAATGAGATATCCCAGTGCTTCAGTACCGCCAAAGGTTGAAAGGGTAAAAATACTAAAACCGAAAAAGAGCACCACAGAAGAATAAATCATGCTGAATCCGGTTTCGCGCAATGCATTGATTACGGAGATTTTAATTGCCCAGTCATTCAGTCTGAGTTGCAGGCGGTAACGTGAGAGAAAATGAATGGCATTGTCCACCGAAATACCAAGTGCTATGCTGAAAATCAGAATTGTGGAAGTTTTTACGGAAATCATCAGAAATCCCATCAAGGCTGCTGTCATAATCTGCGGAATGAGATTGGGAACCATCGAAATAACGATCATTCGCGCTGAGGTAAATAGCAGTGCCATCATAATCGAGATAACAACCAGCGCAAGCAGCAAACTGGTAAGCAAATTGCCAAACAGATATTCGGTTCCTTTGAGGAAAACCACGCTTGTTCCGGTTATTTTTACATCGTACTGGTCAGGTGGGAAGATTTCATTGATACGGGGGGTGAGTTCATTCTTGATCCGCTGGATTTCATTGGTTCCGATATTGGCCATTTGCACGGTGATACGCGTTATTTGCAGACTGGTATCCACAAAGGAATTGATAATGGACCGGCTTTCGGTTTGTATTTCAGGCATGTAACGCATGATGAAATTCCGTTCCTGATTATTCGGAAGGCTGTACATAGCTTCATTCCCACCGTAGAAAGACTGTTTGGCGAATTTTACGACCTCAGCTATGGAAAGGGGTTTGGAAAGCTCGGAATACCCGGAAAGAATATTCTGCAAATCTTCTATTTTTTGAATGGTGGACATCTGTAAAACACCCCTTTTCTTGTTGGTATTAATGGAGATTTCCAGTGGCATTACCCCGTTTATATTTTCCTGAAAGAACAGAAGATCTTTGTAAAGCGGGTCGCGGTGCGGAATATCGTCCACTATGCTGCCTGTGGTTTTCAATAGAGATATTCCGTAAAAACCTGTTAATGTGATGATTATTGTAATCAGATAAATGGCTCTCCGGTGATGCTGAATAATTTCTGTGATGCCTTCGATGATCCGGCTTACCAGTCCTTTTTCGAGGTGATGGGTGTGGTGAAAGGCCGGTGTGCTGAGAAAGCTGAAAAAAATCGGGATCAGAAATAAAGTCATCAAATAAGCCACCATAATGCTGATGGAAGCTACCAGACCAAATTCGATGAGCGATTGATTGCCGGTTACGATAAAAGCAGCAAACCCGGCAGCAGTAGTCAGGTTGGTAAGCAAATTGGCATTTCCGATCAGCATGACAACTCTTGTTAGTGCTTTTATTTTATTGCCGTGCCGGCGTATTTCATGGTGATACTTGTTGAGGAGAAAAATGCAGTTTTCCACAACGATTACAATGAGTAGTGGAGGTAAAATCCCGGTTAGTATTGTTATTTTATACCCGAGCAGATGAATAAAGCCCATTACCCAGATCACGTTGATGATAACAATGAACATGGTGGCAGCAACAATTTTCCAGTTTCTGAAGAAAACCATCAGGATAACTGAAGCAATGAGCAGAGAAAGAAGAACAAACAGCAACAGCTCATTTTCAATCTTTTTGGCGGTAATGGTTCTGATATAGGGCAAACCGGAATAATGGACCTTAATGTCATGTTTTTCGGCAAAAATGTCTCCGGTAGCCTTGATTTTGTATATCAAACCAACCCGATCGCGGGTGTTGAGTACTTCTTTTTCAAGTGTGATGGCCATCATGGTGAAGTGATCATCTTTGTTGAAAAGATTGCCGTCATAGAATGGGAGGGAGAAAACCACCTTCAGCAGGCTGTCGAGTTCCTGCTGACTTCCGGGTTTATGTTCAAAAACGGGTTTTAGTTCGAATTTCTTAAGGGAATCATTTTTAACCAGATTAAACAACCTTGTGATGGATAAAACACCTTCAACTCCTCCAATTTTTCTGATTTGTTCGGTGAGATCATACCAGTCGTTAAATTCTTCCAGCCGATAAAAATTGCTGTCACTGATTCCGATAAAAATAACACTTCCATCTTCTCCAAATGTTTTTTTAAACTCGTCGTAAACCTGGCGGGTTTCATCAGTAGGGGGGAGGATTTGGGTCATTTCATAGGAAAGACTGACGCGTTGTGCATTAAAGCCCATAAAAAGCGTTAGCAGCAGAATAATAATCAAATTCCAGTATCTTCTCCTCAAAATCAGCCTGGCTAAATATGTCCACATTTCTTTCCGTTTGGTATTAAAATTGTTTCAAATTGTCATGGTTTCGGCTAACGAAACCAATAAATTCAGGCGTCGAAAGTAAGAATTTAATTGTTATGCGCCCAAATTTGTTGATTAAGATTGACAAATGTGTTTTATCTGTTTTAACTAAATAAAAAATATGAACTACTATGAAAAAGATAGTAAGTGTGTTAACAGTTGTCTTGTTGTTTTCCTGTACCGGTCCAGATAAACTGCTGCAGCAGAAACCCGGAGATGATGATATTGATGCGCTGGTTACCTGGTTAACCAAACACCCTGCTGACAGGGAAAACATTGCACGGCTTGATTTTTTGATGATCAGGCAGCAGGGGCAGGAACAGGCTGAAATCGAAAAGCTAAAGCTGTCGGGACAACCGGAAATATGGGAAGATGTTTTGCAGCGTTATCAAAAACTGGACATGCAGCAGCAAAAGCTTTCATTGTTGCCCGATACCACACGAGCGTTTATGCAGTTTGCACCGGTGGCTTATACTCCGTTTATTGAACAGGCACGTAACAAAGCAGCCGAATACAATTATGTATCTGCACTAAAACTCACTGAAAGCAAACGATATGAAGACCACCAGAAGGCATATCACCTGCTCAGGAAAGTCGATAACTTAATTGACAACTACAAAGATGTGGACGAGCTGCTTGGCAATTTCAACAGGATCATTCCTTATCAGGTTTATTATGAAGTGAAAAATATCTATCCCGGCTACATACCTCCAATGCTCAATGACGAGTTGATGTATTTTGACCTTTCGCTATTCAATTCAGTCATGGTTCAATTTCATCAAGAGGCTAAAATGGCTGAAAATGCAGATTTTATGGTTACCATCGAAATCACGGATATTAAAATTCAACCCGAAAATACCATTGACAATTATTTTGTAGAAACTGCAAAAGTACAGGATGGTATTGGCTATAAACTCGATGAGGACGGCAATTTCCTGTACGACAGTCTGGGTCAAAAAATTGAATTTCCTTTACTGAAAACCATTGCCTGTTATGTTTCCGAAAAAGTGAAAGAAAAATCTTTATTTATTGCAGGCAGGGTTGAGATAAAGAACATGACCGACAACACTATAACAGCCTGGAAAAATATAAGCGGTGAAACGCATTTTATCAATCGTTCAGCTTTGTTCAAGGGCGATATCAACGCATTATCACCCGAAACTTATCAATTGATAGGTTCCAGGGAACAGGATTATCCGGGAGATTTGGAGATGATCCTGCGGGCAAGTGATAAATTCAAGCAGAATGCAGCCGGTTTTATCATTGACGAAATGAGTAAACTTAAACCAATACTTACCAAAATTGAATAATTTCGCCATCATTTCTTTACTAATATGGCGAAACCAAAAGTACTTTTTATCGATACCGTTCATCCGCTGATCGGGCAGGAACTCGAAAGCATGGGTTTTCAGTGCGATTATTTTGAAAATTATTTATTGCCTGATTACGAACGAATCATTCATGATTACGAGGGAATAATTATTCGTGGGAAAATCCGGCTGGATGAGAAATTGCTGGGCAAGGCGCAAAAATTGAAGTTTATTGCCAGGGTTGGAGCCGGAATGGAGAATATTGATATTGAATTTGCTGAAAAAAATGGCATTACATGCCTGAATGCACCGGAGGGAAATCGCGATGCAGTGGGTGAGCATGCTTTGGGAATGTTGCTCATGCTGCTTAATCATTTGCGAAGAGCTGACCAGGAAGTGCGCAGAGGTGTATGGATACGTGAAGGAAACCGCGGTGTGGAAATTCAGGGGAAAACCATAGGGATCATCGGATATGGAAATATGGGAAGCGCTTTTGCACAACGACTTGCAGGTTTTGATGCTACTGTACTGGCTTATGACAAATACAAATTCGGCTACAGCAGCAGCTTTGTCAGAGAATCAACCCTGGAGGAACTGATGGAATTTGCCGATATTCTGAGTCTGCACGTTCCGCTTACCGATGAGACAATCTGGATGGTTGATGATGATTTTATCAGTAAATTCAAAAAACCAATCTGGCTTATTAATACTTCAAGGGGAAAAGTGGTACGAACAGCCAGCCTTGTAAGTGGCCTGAAAACTGGTAAAGTCCTTGGTGCTGCCCTCGATGTGCTGGAATACGAAAAACTTTCCTTCGAAGATATCGACAGGGCAAATCTCCCCGAAGACTTCAAATACCTGATACAGTCCGATCAGGTAGTGCTTTCACCTCATATTGCCGGCTGGACTCACGAATCCAATGAGAAAATGGCAAAGGTTATCATTGATAAAATCAGAAAATTGTATCATTAGGATCAATTTACAGCAAGCTAAAGGTAATCAGGATTATTTTACAGGTACAATTTCTCTTCCAAACGGAGTCAGTGCAAGACCTGCCAGTTTAAAATGCTGTCGTGCAAAAGGAATTCCGATAATAGTGATTGCCAGCAGGATTCCAAAAACAAGATGACTCAGGGAAATCCATACTCCACCGATCAGAATCCAGATGATATTCATAACCGTTGATAAGCAGCCACTGCTGGTCTGATGTTGTACAGTGGTTCTGCCAAATGGCCACAGCGCCAGAAGACCAAGTTTTATAGTTTGCAGACCGAATGGTATGCCGACTATAGTTATCATCAGAAGTAAACTGGCAATAAAATATTCAATTGCAATGATAATTCCACCAAAAATAAACCAGATCAGATTTCCAAGTGTGTTCATAGATGTGTGTTTTTTAAATGTCGAAAAGAATTGAACTGAATTTTTTAAAATACATTGTCAAACTGATTAAAATCCTTCAAATTTACAGGGATTTTCCACGATTTTATGAAAAATTTTGTTCCTGTAAAAAGGTTTTTAGCGGGGTATTTAGGAGCTGATGAAAAACCCCAAAAGAATATTTTGAAAGCAAATATTTCCGTGAGCTGCACCTTAAAAT
>RZYY01000311.1 GCA_009930115.1 Sphingobacteriia bacterium
AAATCCCCCTAACTATACGACATAACCTGTTTCCTGAGTTAAATATCACCTGCCTGCGTGTGATTAAAGACAGTGGATCCTGTATCAATAAGCCGCTGAAAGAACTTGACATCAGAGCCCGTTTTAAAATTAATATTCTCGCTATTGCCCGAAATGGCAACATCCTTGATCATATTGGGCCCAATGAAGTATTACAGCGCGATGATTGCCTTTATCTTGTTGGAAAAAATGAAAATATTGAAGAATTCCAAAAAAATATTATGTAAATTTTTTAAAGATATTTGGTAATATCTAATATCGTATTTCTTAATCAAGACAATAGTAATGAGTCGAATTTTTATTTTTTTTTTGCTTGTTTTCCCTGTTCTTATTTCCTGTTCGGATAACAATGCGATAACTGTGATTAAAAACGGACAATCAGATTATTCTATAATTTTACAGGAAAATGCTACCCCTGAAGAGCTCAGGGCTGCAAATTTTCTTTCCGATCATCTGAAAGATATTTCCGGCTGCGCTATTCCGATTATCCGTATGCATTCTTCACCAAAAAAAAATGTCATTATCATCGCGACATCTGCACCGGAAGATTGGTGCTCTGGTGATGGTTTTTCCATTCATACTGAAGAAAAAAATTTAATAATTACCGGTAATTCACAACGTGGAGCCATCTATGGAGTTGCCTGGTTGCTCGAAACCTATGCCAGCGTGAAATATCTGAGTCCTGAGTATGTTATTTTACCGGAATCACCAAATTTCATACTACCTGAAATTCAATATAATGAGGCATCCCCGAATTTTTACCGCAATATAAACGGAGTATTTTCTACCAATGAAAACTATAAGGATTTTCATCGACTTCATACCATTAGCGATCTTTTTGCTGATAATTATTTTGTACATACCTTCCGATATCTGGTACCCTGGCAGGAATATTTTGAAACAAATCCCGAATATTTTGCTTTTATGAATGAAAAACGGATAAAAGATCAACTTTGTCTCTCTAACCCAGAGGTGGTGAATATTACTATTACAAAACTGGAAGAGGAAATGCAGCATCAACCGGACAAACAGGTTTGGTCTGTAAGCCAAAATGACAATTTCAGCTACTGTCAATGTGAAAAATGCGCAAAGATTATTGAGGAAGAAGGCAGCCCTGCCGGTCCAATGATTCGGTTTGTCAATCAGGTAGCAAATGCCTTTCCTCAAAAGACAATCTCTACCCTGGCTTATCAGTACACCCGAAAACCTCCAAAAATAACGGTGCCAGCTGATAATGTTCAGGTTATGTTATGTACAATAGAACTCAACCGTAGTAAGCCGATTTCTACTGATTCAACCAGTCAGAATTTTTTGAACGATCTCGAGGGATGGGGAAAAATCAGCAATCAGCTGTTTTTATGGGATTATACTATCAATTTTGCACATAAATACAGTCCTTTCCCAAACCTTCATGTATTGCAACCTAATATTCAGTTATTTGTTAAGAATAGTATCCGTGCACATTTTCAGCAGACTAACACTGCTGCCGGAAATGAATTTTCTGAACTAAAAACATGGATTATAGCAAAATTGTTATGGGATCCCAATGCCAATGTAGCTCTTTTAATTGAAGAATTTACTAATTTATATTATGGATCGGCAGAAAAATGGATTCGAAAATATATTTTTCTTTTACAGGATGAAATTCTTAAAACCGGAGAATGGTTGGATATTTATGGCCCACCTACCAATTATCAAAATACGTTTCTCTCAGATTCAATGTTAAAAGTCTATTCTGCCCTTTTTGATAAGGCGGAACAGGCTGTAAAAGGAGAGACTGATTATCTTCTTCATGTAAAAACAGCCCGAATGTCGCTGCAATATGCGATTATGGAGATTGGAAAAATTGATATGTTTGGACCCCGAGGCTG
>RZYY01000312.1 GCA_009930115.1 Sphingobacteriia bacterium
AACAAAATCCGGGATTTTTACCAGAATTCCCTGAATGTTCAAAACATGATTTATGAACCGATTGCGATAAGAATTTATCCAAATCCTTTTGCTGATCAGCTATTTATCCAAACAAACCTGGGAAACGAATTCATAAATTGGACTGTGGTTGATCTGCTGGGAAAAGTGGTTGTTAAAGGAAAAGCTGAGAATCAATCACAATTTCAGATTGATCTTCAACATCTTGAAAAAGGAATTTATTTACTTTTACTGAATGATGGCAAATCGCAGACAAAGGAAATCATCATAAAAACCAATTAAAAACCAGAAAGAAATGAAAACACTACCCTTTTCTTTTTTGATCCTGTTTGCCGGGCTTGTTTTTTTTGCGCACAGCCAGGAACCGCCAATTGCTAATGACGATTACGCCCAGGCAAAGGTGCATGAAACCATTACCATCAGGGTGCTGGATAATGATTCATCATACAACAACAACCCAGTCAGAATATTTCAACTGCTTACCAACAACTTTACCGGGACAACCACCAAGAACGATTCTATGATCTTCCACACACCCAAACCTCTTGCACAGGATATCAACCTAATTTTATACTTAATTATGGATACAAAAACTAATCTGGTCTCTAATATTGCCAAGGTTTATATTGATATTACCAATGATGGATTTGAATATCTTGACAAAAACCAGGTAAATTGTAGGATCAATGCAGGTGGAATGCAATTTAGCTCTTTTTATTCCAATGTTGGTTATGAAGTTCCTGCAGGGAATGGCACAACTTCTTTTCATTCAAAAACCTTCTACATCGGTGGGTTTAATAGTAATGGCGAATTACATCTTGCAGGTGAAAATTATAAACAATATGGCGACGATTTTTACCCTGGACCCTTTTCTGACACCGTCAATTACACCAATGATTACGATATCCGGTGGCACAAAGTATGGAAACTGGATAAGGAAGATATTAATTATCACCTTGCAAACTGGCAGCAACCCGGTTACGAACCCATCGAAAATATCAGGAACTGGCCCGGAAATGGCGACCCGGCGCTTGGCCAAGCCTCATTGCTGGCGCCGTTTTACGACTGGGATAACGACGGGATTTATGATCCGATGAAAGGAGATTTCCCATTGATCAAAGGCGACCAAGCCATTCTCAATCTGTACAATGATGACAGAATACATTCTGAGAGCGGTGGGAAAAAACTCGGCGTGGAAATTCAGACCATGTACTATGCTTACGACCGGCCTTATGATTCAGCGCTTTCGCAAACAGTGTTTGGAAGCAAAACCATCATTAACCGGTCACAGAAGGATTATCATGACGTTTATGCAGCCTTTTTTATTGATTTCCAGATTGGTTACGAGTGGGATGATTTTACAGGATGTGACACCATGCTTCATTCGGCGTTTGTCTATAATGGTTTACCTGTTGACGGCATCGGTTGTCCCAATGTTTATGGCGCCCATCCTCCGGCACAGTCGTTCACCTGCCTGAATTTCAACATGGACAGTTTTATCTATTTTTAGGCGTAATAGACAAAAAGGAGGCTAAAAACTTCTAAAACCATTATCATTATTAGCTTTGCACAAAATCAAAGTATATGAATAAAAAAAGTGTCCTTTTTGCAACAGTCCGATAACGAAAAAAAATGGCATCAGGAATGGAAAACAGAAGTACAAATGCCATGTATGTAATCGGCAATTTATCGGTGGCCAGCGTATGGATCCGCAAGATCTGTGGAAAAGCTATGAAACTGGTAAGCAAACCTACGCCCAGTTAGCTATGGAGTATGGTTGTTCAATACGTACCATACAGCGGGTCATTGATTTGCATAAAGTTAAAATTCCTGAGAAAATTCCAGGGGAAGTCATTCTTCTTATGGACACTACCTATTGGGGAAAAGATTT
>RZYY01000313.1 GCA_009930115.1 Sphingobacteriia bacterium
GATTAATTTTGCCCATGTTATTTTAATTTTAAAGTTTCCGGGGGCTAAGTTAATGCTTACTCCCGGATCTTTTCAAATTGCAAACATAGGGGCTAAGTAATCTCAAATTGTTCATGAGGATGAACACTACCCAACTGTAAGGTTTTGAAAGGCAAACACTGATTGTTCTATGTTGCTGATTAATACTATTATAGTTAATTGTTACTTTCCATCTTATCCAATTTGTGAAACCTGCACTGTTGCAATTGTAACTTTTTTCAAAACCATCACGTCATACCACCAAAATTAAAAACTTCAAATCATGAGAACAAAATATCATTTATTAACAGGATTGGTTCTGACAGTATTTTTCCTTGCAAACTTATTGCCGGTATCAGCACAGAGAATGACAGGAAACAAAAACGTAATCAGCCAGGAACGAACGGTTGATCACTTTACAGGAATTAATGCGGGAGGAGCTTTTAATGTTCAGTTAACCATCAAAGACCAGATTTCAGTAGTTGTTGAGGCAGATGAAAATCTTATGGATGCCATAACTACTAAGGTAGAAAATGAAATTTTATACATCAGTTCTTCAGGTATAAGAAATGCAACCAAACTGAATGTTTATGTTACAGCACCAGTCATCTCCAACCTGAATTTCAGTGGTGCTGCAACTTTATCAGCTGCCAATACCCTGAATGCATCTTCAATAGAAATAGATGCATCCGGGGCTTCCGAGATTAATCTGGATGTTGACACTGACAAAATTGCCGTGGAAGCCAGTGGAGCTGCTGATGTTACTCTTTCAGGAATAGCTGACAGTGCCATAATGATTGCAAGCGGCGCTTCAGGCATTTATGCAAAAGATATGCTTACCCAGACGGCTGAAGTAGAATCCAGCGGTGCTGCAAATGTTTCGGTTAATGCTGAAAAACTGCTTAAAAGTAAAACAAGTGGCGCAGGAGATGTAAAAATTTACAATGATCCCGAAATTGAAAATCTGGATGAAAACATTATCAGGAACCGCACTTTCCGTGTCGATGAAGATGGAAATACAACACGTATTTCTGCAGGGGGAATACATCTCGAAGTAATTGATGATGATACAACAAAGGTCATACTTGGAAATACTTCCCTGACTGTTGATGACGACGGTAACGTTTCCTTAAAAAAAGCCAAACGCAAAAAATTTAATGGTCACTGGGCTGGTTTTGATCTTGGAATTAATGGTTTTACAGACAATAATTTCGATCTTACCATACCCGAAGAATATGATTTCCTTGATCTGAAATACGAAAAGTCCATAGATGTTAACCTGAATTTTTTTGAACAGGACTTTAATCTCATCAATAATAAATTTGGAATTGTTACCGGCCTGGGCATCAGATGGAACAATTTCCGACTGGCCGATAACATGGTTTTGGTGCCTGACACCACAACAATATTTGGTTACAATGATATGAGCAAAAAGTGGGAAAAAAGTAAAATTGTTGCTAATTATCTCACCTTGCCTTTACTTTTTGAATACCAGACCAACCCTTATTCAAACACCGGCAGTTTTCATGTATCAGCAGGAATGATACTGGGCTGGCGTTTCAGAACCTACACCAAAATGATGACAAAAGAAGGTGGCCGCAACGTAGAAAAAATCAAAGGCGAAAGTTTTCACATGAACCCTTTCCGATATGACGTAACTGCACGGATTGGCTGGGGGATCATAAACCTTTACGGAACCTATTCGCTGAATACTATCTTCAAAGATGGAAAAGGTCCCGAACTTTATCCTTTTGCCTTAGGTATCAGCCTGACTGGATGGTAAAATATTTTGAATGAACCTGCTTCAGGAGAAGCTGTATCAAAAGTCTTTGTTCTGATTTTTCAACATTTCGGGGATAAAACAGACTTTTAATACAGCTTCTCTTTTTT
>RZYY01000314.1 GCA_009930115.1 Sphingobacteriia bacterium
TCGGATTGTATTCAAAAACATACCGACGCCACAGCCAGTGCCCCAAAGGAGCAATCCTCCACCTATTACTGTACCCGTAACCGCCAGATCCAACGTGGACCCGAACGGGTCTATCTGCAGCCAGACCATTTCAGATTCAGCACATCCCGCAGCATCAGGACAGACCTGGACGAATGAGGCCGAACACAAAGCCGGCGACAACGTCAGGAAAAGGAAGAGAAAAAACTTTTTCACTTAGTCCTCTCGATGATAATATACATGCCGATGCTGAATAGTCGTTTTAGGACCTAGCATCGTCACATATCTGATTATTATTCCAACAAGTATTACGCTCACTACAACAACGACAACATATCCTCCAGCTGATAAAGCATCTGTTGTGTTCGTAATGAGGACTTTTCCGGCTTCATCGACTATCAATTCAGGCGTTGATCCAGCAAAAACAATCACTGGAAACATTGCGCAAAATAACGCCGTCAGTATCTTTTTCATTTCAATCTCACTTCCCGCCCGGCAGGTTCAGCATTTTGGCGAACATCAGGCGCGGTTTTTCGCGAGGGTTCTTACCGGGTATGACAGTCAAATAGCAGCCAAAACTATCGAACTGTTTCATAGTCTTGAGCTTGGCCAACACCGGTTCAACATGGTCGGACGGAACAGAAATGGTTTGCGGCTCCGCATCCAAAGAACCATCATCGGTCTTTTCACACACAAAAATTGACAGCATCTCACCAGCCGCGCGCGTCTGGTTTGCCGCCCACTTGAAATGCTGAATCCCAATCAGTGAACCGAAAAACATAAAACCTTGCTGCATGATTCCTCCTAGCGTTTTTCAAACTATTAAAAATTAACTGACGTTTCTAAACGAATGAGCAGGTTGGTAAGAATTAAATGATACAAGTGATTCCGCCAGTCCCTATCAGACCAATATATTTTTTCACACTGCGAATCTTTTTTCCAAACCAGCGTTACTATGATGTCAAAAACAATTTCACTGAATTTCGAATTCCGTATTTTGAATGAAATATCAATTCCTTCAATTTTGATTTTGTTTACGCTCTCCATGTAAATTCTGGACTGGGTAGGACCAACCGTACAATCAAGATAAATTTCACGCCTAAACGTATCATCTGTAATGGCCAATGCTGTTAGTTCCTGAAACATGCTTTCCCCTCTTTTGCCGAACTCTGGGTTGCTTCGATCCGCTCCTGTATCTCCAACAGCTTCACCAAGGCCGCTTGTACCTCGGCCATCAACTCGGCTTCCTCGGCACGAAGGCACTCCGTAACCAGACTGGTCAGATTCCGGATTGCGGCTTTGAGATGCTTTTTCATGACACTTCCTTTCTTGTTTGAATTGATTCTAGTCTTTATTGAATTATCCAGGGCAAAAAAAATTAATTCCCTGTACCAATTGAACCACACCATAATTTTTGAATCGGGTCAAGTCAAAAAAGAATGAAAACAACAATTGGCGAACGACTAAAAAGCTTCCGCGCCTCCTTAGGCTTATCGACAGAAGAAATAGCAAAAATAACTGGCGGTAATCAATCAGCTTTTTCTAAAAATGAAAATGACAAAACGAAACCTAGCGCGGACACCCTGATTGCTCTCTATGAAAAATTTCAGCTTGACCCTTTATGGCTTTTGACTGGTGAAAAAAGAAATTCTCAAATCGAAAACCCTAATTCACTTCAAATAGCGAAACTTGCAGACAAGCTTTCTGAAGAAAGTAGGTTGAGAATACTAGAACAAATAAAACGAGAAGTAATGCTAGAAGAAATTCTTAGAGATCAACAGGCCAAAAAAGCTGCCTCAGACTAATAAAATAAGGAGAACTATAAATGCCGAATAAAATTTCAACTTCAGCATTGGCTAAAATTCTTTGCGTTCCAGCAAAAG
>RZYY01000130.1 GCA_009930115.1 Sphingobacteriia bacterium
GTGGTATTCTCGGTTTTGGCAGTTTTTTGCTTGACGCTGACCCCTCTGAGGAAGAACGAACTCATTATAAAAAAATCATTGAGGACAGTACCCGGCGACTTACAAATACCATTACCGATTACATGGATATTTCGCTGTTGACTTCAGGAAACATGACCAATTACCCTGCAAATATTGAAGTATTGCCGGTGGTTAATGAGCTGGGTGAAATGCTTATTAACATGTGTCAGGCTAAAAACCTCCATGCAGAGATGCTGACCAACGGATTGCCGGCAAATTTTACCATACTGGCAGACCGTGAGCTGATAAAAAAAGCACTCACTCACCTGTTAAACAATGCAGTGAAATTCACTACCGAAGGCACGATCACTTTTTCGGCTGTACTTGAATCCGGAATCCTTCGGTTTATGGTCAAAGACACCGGAATCGGAATCAGTGAAGAAGCCAAAGAAAGGATTTTCCAGCATTTCGGACAGGAAGAAATCACTCCGACGAGAAATTATGAGGGTAGCGGCCTTGGGCTTACTATAGCCAAAGGTATTGCTGAACTTTACAATGGAAAAATCTGCGTAGAATCGGTTAAAGGAAAAGGTTCTGAATTTTGTTTTGATTTTCCAGTTGCTGATGCTACAGTAGCTGAAAAACAACCAACAGAAAAGGTACAATTACCTGAATCAGTTGATCGCCCGCTGGTGCTGATTGCCGAGGATGAAGAATCCAATTCTCTGTTTTTGAAAATCCTTCTCAAAAAAGCCAACTGTGAAGTGATCCATGCACTGAACGGACAGGAAGCAGTGGAGCAATGCAGGCTTCATCCTGAGATTAAACTTGTGTTTATGGATATCAAAATGCCTGTGCTCAATGGGATTGAAGCTACCAAACAAATCAAAGAATTCAGGCCAGATCTTTACATTGTGGCCATTACAGCTCATGCCATTACAGGTGATGAACACCGGATCAGGCAGGCCGGTTGCGATGATTATATCGCAAAACCGGTAAAAATTGAAAGAATACTTGATATTTTAAATAAAAAAGTAAGCAGGTCTTTGCCTCTTGTTGGGCATTAACCGGATAATCAAATCTGAACAAGTATGACAACAATACGATCAAACATCAATTTTTATGCTTATAACCTGGTTATTATTGTAATACTTTTATTTGCAGGATTGTGGGCAGGTCGGTGGCAGGAAAGCTCAACCGGCAAAATGCTAAAGGATGAAATGCTGCAGCAGGCAGTGGATATTGCTGCAACCATTAACCCGACAATGGCCGGGCAACTCTCTTTTACTGCCGAAGACATTCATCTTCCGGCCTACGATCAAATCAGGGATCAAATGGTTGCCGTAAGCAAAATCTTTCCTCACAAAGGCATTTACAGCATGAAACTCATTGACGGTCAGTTTAGGTTTGGCCCTGAAAGCTATCCATACAATGAACCTACATCCAGCCTTCCGGGAACCGTGTATCAAAATCCCAGTAAAGAAGATTTTGAAACCTATCAAAATGGGATACCTCAGGTATTTGGCCCAATCACTGATGAATATGGCTCTTTTATTTCTGCAATGGCACCCGTCATCAATCCGGTAACCGGCAAAGTGATTATGCTTATAGGTATTGATTTTCCGACTGATGAGTATCTTCTCGCCCTTAAAAAAGCAAAACGAATCCCATATATCATCTTTCTGATTATTCTGCTTTTATTTCTGGCTTTAATGCTGAATGATCTTTTGCGCAGAAACAAGTCAGATTATCTTACTGCCAACAAATACCGCAACGCCGAAACTGCTATTGTTGGATTGTCATTTTTACTGCTTGCCTTTGTGGTAACAGTCAGAACCATATCGGATGAAAGAAGCACCATCGGACAGAATTTCCACAGCCACGCCCTGATGAAAAACAATGCCGTGTTGAATGAGTTAACCAATATGCACGCCAACCTTGAGGTACTTGGCCGGTTTATCACCGACCAGGAAGTATTACTCAGGGACGAGTTTGAGCATTTTGGTAATTATCTTCTTGGCCTTACCTCGGCCGAAGCCTATGCATGGATACCAAAATTACCTGCCGGACAAAGGGAACTGTCTGATAATGATCACCCTTCTGATAACAGGATGGAGAATGGGAATCCCACTTTCAATCAACTCAGGTCAGGTGTTCCGGCATCACAAGAACTTCATTATTTTCCTGTTCATTTCATGACACGGAATAAGAAGTTTCCATTTCCGGAGGATTTTGACATTAGCACCATCCCCGAATTTTCTGAACTTATCAGTTCATCAGAAAAGTCAGGAATGATTGGCTCGGTGAAATATGTAATTGAAAACGAAGGTACAAGTGAGCAATTCATCATATCACTTAACCCTGTTTATCGTGATCCGGACCAGTCAATGGTACACGGGAGAAATGCCAACCCCGGCTCTCTTATCGGTTTTTGCGCTCAGGCCACGAATGTCAACCATACTTTACATGCTGTGCTTTCAAGGCAAAAAACTGACATGAACATGTTGATTGCTGAGCTTTATGATTTGATGGCTCATGATACAATCAGCAGGCTTGCAGTTTTTCCCCCGGTTTATGCAGCCAAAGGATCAAGGTTGCTGTTAACCGGTGCAAATACAAGTAGGGTATTTCAAAAAGTTACCCCTGTGTTTGTATTTGGCAATGCGTTTGCAATAATTACATCAGCCAGTGATGAATTTCACGCTGCTCATCCTTTTCTTAATTCCTGGATAACAGGAATTTCTGGATTTATTATATCCATAGTGTTTGCAGCAGTAGCATGGTTCTGGCGTAATCAGCAAAACCTTCTTGACAATACGGTGAAAACCAAGACCCTTGAGCTTACCGAACGCATCAAAGAGCTCAACTGCCTGCAGCAGGTCAGCAAAGATTTGCAACAGGATTACTCAAGAAGTGAACTATGTAAACGTACCACTGAACATCTAAGCGCAAGTATGCAGTTTCCCGAAAACACCTCTGTGATGATTACTATGGGAAATGAGAAATATTTTAACGGAAAAACCGCAGTTAAAAGAATCAATGAGATTACATCGGATATTCAGGTTTTTGGTGAGAATAAAGGAAAGATCAGCATTTCATACGACCATGCAGTACCTTTTATGCAGGAGGAAAATTATCTGATTGACCAGGTGGCATTATTGCTTGGGAAACATTTTGAGCAGGCAGAAACTGAGCAAATGCGAAAAATTGCCATTGAATCACTGGAGGATAGTGACTACTCGCTGAAGTTTGCCCAGAAAATTGCGAAAATGGGAAGTTGGGAATATCATCTGGAGCGAAAAGAGGTAAAATGGTCAGAAAACAATTACAGGATTCTTGGTTTTGAACCTAATGAAGTTCAGCTGACACCGGAATTTTTCAAAAATATGGTGCATCCTGACGACCGGCATTTCTTCGAAAACCCTGAACAAAATATTCCCAAATCTGATACCCCCGTTAACTTTGAAGTACGTTTCATCAAAAAGGACGGGTCCATGATCTGGCTGGAAACATTTACCGTCGGTGTTTACGAAAATGATAAACTGATCGCTTATCGCGGTGTAAACATCGATATAACCGATCGTAAGAATGCCAGCAACAAACTGCTTGAGAGCGAGGAGAAATTCCGGTTGATTGCTGAAAATACTGCCGACAGTATTATGCTGATGGACCTTTTACTTAACATAACTTATGTAAGTCCTTCGGTGCAGGCTATACGTGGTTTTACCCCTGAAGAAGTTCTGCAACAACCGGCGGATAAAATATTTACCCCGGATTCGCTTGCCAGACTGAAAAACACCTTAAAGGAAATAACCGAAGCAGATGCAGCCAAAGTCAGCGGGTTGAAACAGTCAGTAAAACTGGAGGTGGAAGTTTACTGTAAAGACACATCTACCATCTGGATGGAAATGAACCTGTCGTGTATCCGCGACGATCATAATCAGCCCATCGGACTGGTATCCGTTTCCCGTGACATCACACTGCGCAAAAAAACCGAAGATGCACTGCGCGAAGCAAAAGAAAAAGCTGAAGCAAGCGACCGGCTCAAATCTGCATTTATGAACAATATTTCCCACGAAATCCGAACCCCCCTGAACGGAATCATGGGTTTTGGGCAAATGCTCATGCAGGATGAAATTGGTGAAGACGAAAAAAAAGACTACCTGAACATACTTCAAATAAGCACTGAAAGACTGATTGATACCATAACCGATTTCATGGATATTTCATTAATTGCTTCCGAAAATCTAAAGGTTAACCCTTCTGATTTCGAACTTCTTCCTTTTATTACAGAGTTGTTTCTAAAACTGAAAAACTGGTCGGAGCTAAAAAACATTACTTCAGAAATGGATTTTCCCGGGTCGGCGAACAACATTTTCATTCGCACAGACCAGGAATTATTGCGCAAGTCTGTTTTACATCTTATACGCAATGCCGTCAAGTTTACCCATAAAGGTAAAATAATTCTGGGTATTCATCAGCACGAGAGCGAGATAGAAATTTATGTTAAAGATACGGGGATTGGTGTGGCCAAAGAAGCATTGCAAAGGATATTCGACAACTTTGGTCAGGAAGAAATGACCTCCACCCGCACCTATGAAGGCAGCGGGCTTGGACTGTCAATTACCAAAGGAATCATACAACTGCTTGGAGGCAGAATTGCCATGGAATCAGAGAAAGGAAAAGGTTCTGTTTTTAGTCTTTACCTGTCTTATCAACCAATAAAAAAACCAGAGATGATTACTGTTCAAACATCAACAAATGAGGTTAGTCCTCCGGAAAAGCCGCTGATTTTGCTGGCCGAGGATGACGACTCCAATGCATTTTTTATTAAAGTCATTCTCAAAAAAGCTTCCTGTGAAGTAATCCATGTAACCAACGGCGAGGATGCGGTGGAGCAATGCAAAGCCAGTCCTGCGATCAATCTGGTTATTATGGATATTAAAATGCCAAAAATGAACGGTCTTGAAGCCACCAGGCTTATCAAAGCAATGAAGCCCGACCTTCCGGTAATTGCTGTAACTGCCTATGCACTTACCGGCGACGAACATCGTATTCTGGCTGCCGGCTGCGATGATTATCTTCCCAAACCATACACCAAGGACAGCATCCTCGAGAAAGTCAGGAAATTTATAAAGATTGCCTGATGACCGGCAACAGAAAGGGAACAATTATTATGGTTTTATCCAGCGTTTTACCCAGTTTTCGCTGACGGCAACAGCCTGTACTTCGCCTTGCGCACATAATTCACCACCACCATACAAATTCACTTTAACAGTGACCCGCTTCCCCTCTATCTTTGCCACGGTTGCCCTGAGTTTCAAAGGGCCGTCAAGAGGAGTCGGGCGAAGGTAATCCACATGCAGAGATGCCGTTACACACCTGAAGGGTGGCAGTGAATCCATCGGTCGCCCTTCCTGCCTGTAAAGTGCTGCAGCTGCTGTGCCAGTGGAATGACAGTCAATCAGCGAAGCAATCAGACCACCATAAACATATCCCGGCAGGGAGGTGTGGTAAGGCTTTGGTGTAAATTCAGCCACAGTTTCCTTACCGTCCCAGTAACTCTTTAGCTGATGACCGTGTTTGTTAAGTCCGCCACAACCGTAGCAATGATTGAAATCATCCGGATAATAATCCTGAATAGCTTTTTGATCCATAATCGAAAGATAATTTTGATAAAGCATCAAAAATAGTTGTTTTCGATAAAATATGAAGTGCTGAAGAGGATTTTACCATATCTTTCACTCAAACTGAACTGAGCATGTTGGGAATTCTAATAATAATCACCCATTCCTTTTGCAGGAATTTCGTGCAGGGCAACCGAAAACAGCGTATCGGAATAACTGACGGCCTCTGTTTCACGGCCATTCATCAGCCCAAAAACGTCTTCCCTGATCTCTTCATCAACAATGATTCTGCTTGTGGTTGGCAAACGTTTCAGGTACAAGGGTTTCCCGTTGGCCGGAAAGATCATTGTGGAATTTTCAACAGGCTGGTCGGATAACTGAACGGTGAAATAGTTTATCGTTGCCTTGCAGTTATCAAATGTCATTTTTCCAAGTAAAGCTTTTTTAATGATTATCCTTTTCCCTTCATGATCAGGAACTAATTCGCCGGATGAAGCATTACCGGAAAAATGTTGCATCCGTCCGGATAAATCATTATCATTTGCTTCAATGACAATCTTTCGGATGTAGCCATTGGCAGTTATTTCTTCACCGGCTTCCAGCACTGCTTCCCCGAATTTTCGTCTGAAACCTGCTTTCTGAAAATGATTTTTATAATGAAACGAGCAATAATTTACCGGAAGCTGCAGATCATTGTTCAGCACAAACTGCAATATTTTCAGGGATGTCATTTCCGACTCAAGGACTGTCATTTTATGACCGTGCCGGAAAGTATAATTCCTGTTCACCATATTATTGAGATTAAAGGGGGTAAGTCTCATCTCATGGAGATTGAGAAAGCTGACATTGAGTTGTTCCAGTTCCCGAACAACTTTCTTCAGCTTGACGAAGTCTTCGGGGATTGCCGGTATTTCCACTGTTACATGTGGAATAATCCTCAGTGCCTTTTTAAGGAATCTGGTGTTGTAAGACGTTGCACTAAGATCGAAGCGAATTTCATCCAGGCCTGCATTTGCCATTTTTCCGGCCATACTTTCGGTAAGAAGCTTGCCGTTGGTATAAAGCCAGAGATATATCTGATCTCCGAAAGCCCGCTTTATTTTGGTAATAAAATCCAGTGTAAGGTCAAACGATAGCAATGGTTCACCTCCGCTAATGCTTGCACCTTTAAAGCCAAACCGCTGCAAATAGGCAATATAAGGCTCAGGTGTGCTGAAACTAAGTCCCTGGGTTTCCGGCAGGCGATCGTTGGTTTGCGCAACCGGGCAGTAAAAACAATGACAATTGCAGCGATTGTTAATAAACAGACACGACCACTCCCCTGCCCCGCAAAGCCTGCATCCCGGCGAAACAGAATAAGCATAGGGTTTGGTTTGATTAAACTCGTATTTTAGTTTCTCATGGAGGCTTTCCAGCAATGACAGCCGTTCATCTTCTGCTTCCGCCGCCCGGTAATAGCTTATCTTCCTGAGCTGGTCATATTGCACTCCAAACTCCTTCCGGTTATTCTCAATCAGCTTATTACGAAAATCGACAAACGATTTCATAAAACATTAGTTAAAGGGTTTCGATCAGAAAAAAATCCGGCAAATGTAGATAACAGGTGGTTATAAAAGTCTTTTTTTTTGCTTGTCCGAAAATTATTTATGGTAATAAAACAGGGTTAACTCACCCTCCCTGAATATGCACCTGACTGATGAAATAAAAAAAAACGGATTATCTTATCTGCTTACCTGAATTTCAGGATGTTCTTACCTGAATTTGAAAAATGCTTTTCAGAGTTGGTCAGGCTGAAATTTATTCAGTTCATTCATTCAAAACAACTGAAAACCGGCAATCAGTTAACATATTGTTGATTTGACAGATAGCTGAAAGTTTATTTCCGTTTTGCTTTTATCACCACGAAACTTCCTTTTCCGAAACCTTTTATTGGATTTTCAGGTATTTTCGACTGCATGTCAAAAAGTGTTTGCCAGATGTCAGTGGTTTCAAAATGATGGCCGGCAAGAAGGGAAATCATTTCAGGAACAGAAAAAAGTCCGGCATATTTGAAATAGGGATTGTTATCCTTTTCCGATTCGAGTGTTTTTCCCAGTGTACTATCTTTGTCCAACATAGCAATGATAATATAGCCATCGCTTTTGATGATCCTGTGTGCTTCTGTTAATGCCTTTTCCGGGTTATCAATAAAACACATTGAAGTGATGAACGCAGCAAAATCAAAACTTTGGTCAGTATAAGGCAGGTTATCGGCAAAACCTTTTTTTACGGTCAGGTTTCTTGCTCTGGCATAATTCAGCATATTTTCCGATGGGTCAATACCAAACTTTATTCCAAGCTTTTCGGCAAAAATCCCGCTTCCGATACCTATTTCGACACCTTTTTTATCATCAGGAACAACCTGTTGAAGCGCAAGTACCTCTGATTGAAAAAGAATTTCATTATCTTTGAACCAATGCTCATATTCACTTGTTAACCTGTCAAATACTTCGTAAGCCATAACTTCTTTTCGTTGATCTGAACAATTTTTTTTCTGTATTGTTAGTTAGTTAACAATACCTTTAAGGTTTGTTTATTTATTAATCGTTTAATCATTAAATTTATTATTGTCTTATGGGAAAATACAAAGAGCAAGTTGGTTGCATTTTTGATTTTATTGGGACCTTATCAAAAGAGAATCCCGGAATAGCTGAAGGTTTCAGCAAATTACACAAGGTAGCCGGAGAGGATAAAGCGCTGTCGGGAAAAATGAAGGAATTGATCTCTCTGGGGATTTCGATTACCATTCGCTGTGAAGGTTGCATTGCCTGCCATGTACAAGCTGCAGTGCAAGCAGGAGCAACTAAGGAAGAAATCATCGAAACCATCGGTGTTGCTGTTGTTATGGGAGGTGGTCCGTCACTTGTTTACGGCGAAAAAGCCTATAAATCAATGCTTGAAATGATGTAATCAGCTTTGGTTGCATCTGTCCAACATTAAATTGCCAGAGGCTGTTTCGAAAGTCTTCTTTATTATTGAACTATTAAAAATCCATAATTGAAGACTTTTCAGACAGCCTCTTTTTTGTTTGGTTTTTGATGCAGCAGTTGATTTTTTAGCAATCAATAAAAGGATAATCCGGGACAGTTATACAAATCATTCAGGGAAAAGTGACCATGTTGAATAATTATCAGTAATCCGGAGTTCATTCATATTTATTCTGCTGAACTGCCGGTATCAGACATTCTGATTATTGATTTTGTACTTTATTCGGCAATCTTTTGTCCAAACATATCTTCAAGTCCATCAGAACTAATTGAAACATCAATCAAACCACTCGCTTCCACTCCAGCCCCGCAGGGGCGACATTTTACTATCTGCGTAAAAGTACAACGAAACCTAATGGCAAACTACTCACTTCCACTCCAGCCTCGCAGGGGCGACATTTTACCATCTGCGTACAAGTGCAACGAAACCTACCGGCAAACAACTCACTTTCACTCCAGCCCCGCAGGGGCGACATTTTACCATCCGTATGCGAGCGCAGCGAAGCTTACGGTTAGACACGTTTTTTCTA
>RZYY01000315.1 GCA_009930115.1 Sphingobacteriia bacterium
CCAGGAATTCGTCCGAAGTAAGGACACTCCCCCTTTAGGGGGCAGGGGGGGTAAAGCCTTTCATCCCACCGCACCCCCTACCCCTAAAGGGGCGAGCCGGCGCACAATCCAATCCCATTCAAAGCAGCGAGCTAACCAACAATCCAGAAATTCGTCCGAAGTAAGGATACTCCCCCTTTAGGGGGTCGGTTGGTATAGTCGCAACACTTTCCCCTTTAAAGGGCTGGGGGGAAAAGCAGCGGGTTTGCCAGCAAACCAGTTTGATCATAAAATACCATCAGCAGTTAAAAATTCCCTGATGTTCATTTGCTTGATGCCTTCGATGTTGGAAGCGGGCAGTTCATCCATGCTGATGATGTATTTTGGATAGTTGTCCTTTATCTTAAGAAGATTGCCGGTTTCGCGAAGGGTGGTTTTCTCGTCGGTCATCATGTAGGTAACCTGGAAATATTTTTTTTCATCATGCTTTTCAGCCACGAAGTCAATCTCAAAATCATCGAGGCTGCCCACCGATACTTTATAGCCTTTTGCAATCAGGTGCATAAAGACAATGTTTTCGAGGATTTGTGATATATCTGACTGCCTGAATCCGATGACAGAATTACGAAGGCCAAGATTCTCAAAATAATATTTTTCGCTGGTTTCAAATATTTTCCTTCCCCTGATATCTGACCTGCCAACCTGAAAGACCATATAACTTTTCGTCAGGAAATTGAGGTAATTGAGCACCACCTGAACGGAAATGTTGACCCGTTGCGATTTCAGATACTCACTGATTCGTTTTGCCGAGAAGAGTTGACCGGTATTGTCGGCCAGAAATTTTACCAATTGCTCGAGGAAATGTGTGTTTCTTACTTTATAGCGGTTTACGACGTCCTTGTAAAGGATCGTGGCATAAATGTTTCGCAGGTAGTCGAATATAATATTGTCTTCAAGGCTGAGGTGGATCAGGTAAGGTAAACCTCCGTAGCGGAGGTACTTGAGAAATGCTTCGCCCGACTCGTTCAACTGATGAAAAGAGAGGAATTCGGGATAGGTCAGGCTGTAAATTTCAATTTCGAGCGACCTGCCGCTGAGATAACCGGCAATGTCGCCCGACAGCAGTTCGGCATTGCTGCCTGTACAGTAAATATCAATCCCGCCCCGGGCAAGCAGACTGCGCAGGGCTTTTTCGAAGTGTTCAATGTCCTGTATCTCATCAACAAAGAGACAATCCCGGTTTCCGGTGATTTTTGTCTCCACGTAGGCAATCAGGTCGGTATTGTCGTGGATAAAACCAAACTCTGCCAGCTCCATGTTGATGTAAATGATGTTGGCTTGTGGAAATTGTTCAAGGATCAGATCGCCGGTTTGAAAAAGCATATAGCTCTTGCCGACCCTGCGTTGGCCTGTAAAAATTTTGATGATGTCTTTGCCAACAAATGGCGACACCCTTTCGATGAGCTGCTGCCTTTTGATGTAAGGCTTTTTGTATTCGCTGAAGGTCTTGATATGATCTGTATTCATAAATGAAGTTTTGCACAAATGTACAAATAGTTTCTATTATGATTGAAACTATTGGGAACAGATAAACCCCGCAACCTTAGTAGAAATGGGATAACCCGGGATTTTTGTAACCCTATTGCCGGGCGGATGTTTTTGACTTTAACTGAAACTTTGGCAGCGGCAGTCTGTACGGCCATAATTGCCGATTCTCTTGGTCATTTAAGCACATTTTGTGATGGCTGCCATTTCGGTGACAAAAATGCAACGTTAAGATCAGGTTCGGATTTAGTGCCGTTGTCTTTTTCATTTACCATCTTTAGGTTCGGGAATTAGCCGTTCCAGTGGAATGGTTTCCTCAGCTACGGGATGCCACCGAAGAACAACAAAACAACTGGCGCTTTAT
>RZYY01000316.1 GCA_009930115.1 Sphingobacteriia bacterium
TTTTTTCAGAAAATTCTTTGATACCATTGAGCAACTCTTCAATATTATCCACCCTGCTGATGCCTTCCGGTGTTTTGTCTTCCTCGAGGTCTTTAAGTATGCCCGATGCTCTGGCTATGTCCCTGGCAAGTTCATAGGCATTACGCGTTTTTTGCTGAATCATGAAACGCTTAATCATTACAGCAAATTCACCAATCTTGTTTTTAATACCTTGATTGATTTTCAGGTCGTATTGGTCAATATTTGAAATAATTTCCCACACAGACATCTTCAAGCCTTCGGCAGCAACGATAAGACGATCAATTGTGGTTTCGCCAATCCCCCGGGCAGGATAGTTAATAATTCGTTTGAAAGCTTCTTCATCTGCAGGATTCACAACCAGTCTGAAGTATGCAAGCAAATCCTTGATTTCCTTGCGCTTATAAAACGAAAGCCCGCCGTAAATCCGGTAAGGAATGTTCAACCTTCGCAATGCTTCTTCAATTGATCTGGACTGTGCATTGGTTCTGTAAAGTACTGCAAAATGACTGTTTGGCAGCTGGTTGCTCATTTTGGTTTCAAAAATCGATCCGGCCACTAATCCTCCTTCTTCGGTATCAGAACGGGCGCGCATGAGCTTGATGAGTGCACCCTGGTCGTTTTGTGTCCATATTTTTTTAAAAATCTGGTCTTTGTTGTATTTTATGACACAGTTGGCTGCTTCGACGATATTTTTTGTTGAGCGATAATTTTGCTCAAGTTTAAAAATTTTCAGGTCTGGATAATCTTTTTTAAAATTGAGAATATTCTGGATATTAGCTCCCCTGAAACTGTAAATACTTTGGGCGTCATCACCCACTACACAAATGTTTTCGTGCCTTGCAGCCAGTTTTTTTACGATCATGTACTGGGCAAAATTGGTATCCTGATATTCATCCACCAAAAGGTACCTGAATTTTGTCTGATATTTGAGTAAAATATCCGGAAAATCTCTTAGCAACTGGTTCATATTGTAAAGCAGGTCGTCAAAATCCATGGCGAATGCTTTTTTGCACCTCAGCTGATAAATAGAAAATATCCTTCCCGTCATAGGTTTCCCTGACCGATTATCAGACTCGGTTAACTCCGGATTCTGATTATAGTCTTCTGCTGAGAGTAAGTTGCTTTTGGCTGCAGAAATTCTGCCCAGCAGCCATCCCGGCTGGTAAACTTTCGGATCAAGTGCATTTTCCCTGACGATAGTACGTAAAAGACTTTTCGAATCATCAGTATCATAAATGGTATAATTGGAAGGATAGCCAAGCAAATGACCGTCAATTCGCAGAACGCGTGCAAAAATGGAATGGAATGTACCCATCCACACATTGCGGGCTTCTGCAGAACCAACAAGATTGACGATCCGCTCTTTCATCTCGGCAGCTGCTTTGTTGGTAAAAGTGAGTGCAAGGATTTGAAAAGGATCAGTTCCTTTTTCCACCAAATGAGCAACCCGATAAGTCAACACCCTGGTCTTGCCTGAACCAGCTCCGGCAACCACCATCGAAGGTCCTTCAGTATTTATAACTGCAAGCCTTTGGGCTTCATTGAGATCTTCCAGAAAATTCTTCGACATGCTACTTCCAATTGAGCCTCAAAAATACTGCTTTTTGTCAAGCTGATTTTCTCTCTGCTTTGCTTACTCCTTCATGGCAGGTTAAAACCGGCGGACTAACCGTACAGGTAATGTTTCAACAGACTTTTACTCACAAGATAATTCACACCGGTTTAATGCTTATTAATATGAACCTTGACATTTTTTACTGTTCACGAGTTTTGTAACTCGTTTTTCTAAAGTAATTGCGTTATCTGGGTTTAATATTACCTTTGCAGGTAATTTTTGAACTACAAATCCTTATGCCTCCAAAGAGC
>RZYY01000131.1 GCA_009930115.1 Sphingobacteriia bacterium
CAGGGATAAAATATGGGTAGAGAATAGGTTACGAAATAGGCGCAAGTCCTGTAGGAACGAAATTAGAGATTTATCGGATAGTGGTGATTATCTGTTAGTTTCTGTCAGATCGACTGTCTATTCGACTAATTCAGCAAATTCTATTTTCCTGCAAAAAATATGCAGTTAAAAATTCAGTTGCAGCTTAAAGTCCCAGTTCACTGCTTATAGAACACATAGCATCAAGGCTTATCTGAATAAACTCATCCAGCGGAATGCCGGCCTGCTCACATTCCAAAATATGGTCACGATTTACTGAAGCTGCAAAAAGTTTTTCTTTCATTCTCTTTTTCACTGATTTAGCTTTCACACTGGCGAGTTTTTTATCCGGATAAACGAGTGCAGTAGCGGTGATTAATCCTGTAATGGTTTCTCCGGCAGCCAGTGCATGATGAAAAACAGTGGTTCTTATCCCGCCGGCAGCATGTTCGTTATGCAGCAGAATGGCTTCGGTAATTTCAGGATCAATACCCTTTTCGGAGAGGATACGTACAGTTTCGTGGCCATGTTTCCGGGGGTCGGCATTGACCAGTTCCACATCCAGATCGTGGAGCAATCCGGCAAGCGCCCATTTTTCGGGATCGGCACCGAGCCTCATTGCCAAAGCATGCATCACGACTTCGGAAGCGTAGCTGTGTTTCCTGAGGTTGGGGCTCGCAATGTACTGGTGCAACAATTCGATGGCTTCGTTTCTTTTCATGATTTTTTAGGCAAAAATAATCATTGACTGCATTTACGATCAATAAAAATAGCTACTTTTACCATCCGTCAAATAAATTGAAAAATGGTCAAAATTCAGTTCAGTGAAAAACAAAGATTTAATCAGGTTTGGTTGTGGATAGTACTCATCATACCAGTAGTACTGGTTGTATGGGGGTTCGTACAGCAGGTGATAATCGGAAAACCTTTTGGTAACAATCCTCCCCCGGATTGGATGTATTTGCTATTATTGCTGATTTTGGGAGGCACCCTTGCGTTATTTTGGTTTATCAAGCTTGAAACGTTGATTGATACCGAAGGGATTCATTATCGTTTTACACCTTTTTACAGAACTTTCAGGAAAATCAGATGGGATGAAACCAACAGGGTTTATGTAAGAAAATACAGTCCCATTCTTGAATACGGAGGATGGGGTGTGCGTTACGGAATAAAGGGGAAAGCACTGAATGTTTCAGGAAACAAAGGTTTGCAGATAGAATTCAACAATGGTAAAAAATTGCTGATCGGTACACAACAGCCCGAAGAGCTGCAAAAAGTACTGAATCAGCTTGTCCCCGCCAAATCATCAGGTAAGCGCTACTGATAATCAGCATATTTAATCCGGTTTTATCTTTTTTTTGAATATCAACTATTTAATGCAGGAAGATTGATTTATCCAATGTATAACTAAAATAATTATCCAGATGAATTTTGAATTTACCGAAGAACAAAAAATGATACGTCAGGCTGCACGCGATTTTTCAAAAAAACTTGAAGCCGATGTTATCGAAAGGGATTACAAAGCTGAATACCCTTCCCAGCACATCAAAGAACTTGCTGAGCTCGGCTTCTTAGGAATGATTACCTCGCCGGAATATGGGGGAGGAGGTATGGATTCTATTTCATACCTGCTGGCTATGGAAGAAATTTCACGGGTTGATTCTGCGGTAGCCGTCATTATGTCGGTACACAACTCGCTTGTGCTTGCCGGTCTTGAGAAATATGGTACCGAGGAACAAAAGCGGAAATACATTCCCCGAATGGTGACAGGCGAACACATTGGTGCTTTCCTGCTTTCAGAACCTGAGGCCGGTTCTGATGCCACTTCACAGAAAACTACTGCTGAAGACAAAGGAGATTATTACCTGGTGAACGGAACCAAAAACTGGATTACCAGCGGTAACACTGCCTCGGTGTACATTGTTATAGCACAAACACATCCTGAAAAACGCCATCACGGAATCAATGTTCTGATCGTTGACCGTCACTCTCCGGGTATCTCGTGCGGGCAACATGAGGATAAAATGGGTATGCGCAGCAGTGATACCCATTCCGTAATGTTCACCGACGTGAAAGTGCCAAAGGAAAACAGAATTGGTGATGATGGTTTTGGATTTACTTTTGCCATGAAAGCTCTCGAAGGCGGTAGAATCAGCATTGCAGCACAGGCAGTGGGTATTGCCCAGGGGGCATTCGAAAGGGCACTGAGCTATTCAAAAGAACGAAAGGCGTTTGGAAAATTTATCTCCGAGCACCAGTCCATCGCTTTTAAACTGGCTGATATGGCAGTGAAAATTGAAAATGCAAGAAATCTGGTTTTGAAAGCAGGATGGCTGAAAGATAATGGTAAGCCATACGGAATGCTGAGTGCAATGGCCAAGCTTTATGCTGCCGACATGGCATCGGAAGTTACTTCCGAAGCTGTCCAGATACACGGAGGATACGGATATGTGAAAGAGTATCATGTTGAACGCCTGATGCGTGAGGCCAAACTCACCCAGATTTACGAAGGGACATCAGAAATCCAAAAGATCGTCATTTCCCGTCTCCTGCTCCGCGATTGATGTTTTTTCGTATTTTTGCCCGCTGTTATTCAGCTAACTATTTGTTTAACATAAACTTCGAAATATGAAGATTTTAATTTGTATCAGTAATGTGCCTGATACCACCACCAAAATCAAACCTACCGCTGACCAGAAAGCTATTGACTTGGCCAACGTGCAATGGATTATTAATCCATGGGACGAATTGGCACTTACCCGCGCATTGGAACTGAAAGATGCCGCCGGAGGTAAAATCGAAAAGATCACCGTCCTTACTGTCGGGGAAAAAATCGTGGAACCTACCCTTCGCAAAGCATTGGCTATCGGTGCTGATGATGCTGTCAGGGTAGATGCTGCCCCGAAAGATAATTATTACACCGCATTCCAGATTGCGGAAGCAGTTAAAGGACAGTCTTTTGATATCATCCTCTGCGGAATCGAATCTTCTGACTACAATGGATCTGCTTTGGGAGGTATGCTTGCTGAATTTCTTGACCTTCCGGGAATTTCTTCTGTTTCAAAACTTGACCTTGAAGGAGATACGGTGAAAGTCAATCGCGAAATTGCAGGAGGGTTTGAAGTCGTGGAAGCCGAAACTCCTTTTGTTGCCATAGTCCAGAAAGGGATTGCCAAGGAACCGCGGATTCCTTCCATGCGGGGAATAATGATGGCACGCACAAAACCATTGAATGTGGTTGCACCTGCTCCGGCCGAACCATTGACTTCTTTCGTGGCTTATCATTCGCCAAAACCAAAAGCCGCCTGCAAAATGGTCGATGCCGAAAACGTGGAAGAACTGATTAACCTGCTCCACAACGAAGCCAAAATTATTTGATAACCTTTTAACTATTGTCAACATGAGTAAAGTAATCATATTCGCAGAAAATTTTGATGGGAAATTCAAAAAGGCAACTCTTGAAGCTATGGCTTACGGAGCTGAAATAGCAGAAAAAACCGGAGGAGAGGCCGTTGCAGTTTCGATAGGCAAAGTGAGTAATGAAGAGCTGGCATCATTGGGCGATTACGGTGCAAACAAAGTGCTGTCAATTACCCGCGAAGCACTTGAAATGCTCGATGCAAGGGTTTATGCAAGAGTAATTGCACAGGCTGTCGAAAAAGAAGGTGCTGATGTGCTGGTTTTCACGGTTTCGAATGCCTCAAAAGCTATAGCTCCGAGGGTCGCTGTAAGGCTCAGGGCCGGAATGGTTTATGGAGCATCCGGTTTGCCCACCTGTTTTAACCCGTTTACCGTTCCCAAAAAGGTATTTCACGGGAAAGCATTTGCCGACGTGGTCATTAACTCGGAAAAGAAAGTGATCAGCCTGGCACAAAATTCCTTTGGAGTTGTGATGAATAAGAAGGAAGCAGTAATTGAGCAGATGGATGCTGCTGTCGACCCCGGCCTGATCAGGTCAAAAGTAACCAATGTTGAAAAAAGTACCGGAAAGGTTTTACTCAACGACGCCGAGATTATTGTATCGGGTGGCCGTGGTATGAAAGGTCCGGACAGATGGAAACCGCTGGAAGAGCTGGCTGATACCCTTGGAGCTGCACTTGCATGTTCCCGACCGGTTTCGGATGAAGGCTGGCGTTCGCACACCGAGCATGTCGGACAAACAGGAAAAATTGTGGCACCAAATCTTTATCTTGCTTTCGGAATTTCAGGAGCCATTCAGCATCTTGCAGGTGTTAGCTCCTCAAAAGTTATTGTAGCTGTTAATACTGATAAAGATGCTCCGATTTTCGCATCTGCTGATTACGGAATTATAGGTGATGTACATGCTGTGCTGCCAAGGCTCAACGAAGCCCTGAAAAAGTTTAAAGCTGAAAATTAGGATTCACTTTTTGGGCTGAATAAAAACTGATCTTTTGGTAACTTTTCAGTAAAATCAGAAAATTAATACTTCCCCAACGGAGCAAACGTTGGGGAAGTTTTTTACAAAACTGTCATTTGTGACCTTTTTACGTGGTTCACGTGAAGCATTAAAATCAAAACCTTGAACTTCCCATCAAAAACCTTCCTGTTAAAAATTATTCTTCACCCACTTGCTCTTGCTTTACCCATTACGTTGATTATTATTTATTTTTTGGAAGGAACTTTCGAAAAATACAATGTTGAGCAAATGGGACAAAAAAGGCTGTTAGGAATTGATGAATCTTTTGTCTATGCTGATATAAACGACGATGGCAGTACTGACCAGATTACCTTCCATTTGAATACAGACCATAAGGCCGCAGTAATTATCCATTTGCATAGTGGTAAAGTATTGGATCAGTGGAATATGGATGGTATTTTTCTGACTGATAAGGGTTGTGGTGTTGGTGATGTTGACAATGATGGCAAAAAAGATGTAGTTTCATTATATTTCAGAAATGATTCATCCTTCCTTTTTATCTTCAACCCGCTCAATCCCAAAAAGCTTTACAAAACTGATGTTTTTGTTGATACGATCAGTATTGATGAAGGGTTTAATAACACTTATCTTACTAAAATGGCTTTTACAGATCTGACCGGTGATGCGCTGCCTGAGATTGTTTTTGCCATTTCAGCAGGATTCAACCTTTACCCGCGCAAAGTTTATGCTTATGACCTGAAAAATAACCATATACAAAGTTCCCCTTTCCTTGCTCAGTCAATCAGGATCAATGAAGAAACCTTTGCCAGCGATCTGAACGGCGACGAAAAAAAGGAGTTGCTTTTCAATTATCATGCACCCGGTAACATGAAAAACATTGGCCATTCCTCCATTCACGATCATTCGTCATTTCTGCTTATACTTGATCATGTTCTGAATATCTGGTCTCCTCCGGCAGAACTTAGTGGAGCTCCTTCAAGTATGGACTATCATGTCATAAGCCGGAACGACCGGAAATATGTGTTGTTTTTTTTCACTAATTCTTCCTGTCAGGGGAGTCCCTCGTCCATTTTGCTTTTCGATCCCTACCGAAAAAAAATACTCAAACGAATTTTCACCGGCTATGAGGGAAAATTTCAAGTTTTGTCTGCCTGGTCTGATGATTCTGTGGCGATAGTTCAAAATGCTGAAGGGAAATTGTTTGAGATCGGAAAAGATTTGGAGCTGAAACCTGCCGGTGAATTACCTCCGCAGATTGTAAATGGTGTGCTTGCCGATATCGAAATTGATAATCTTGGGAAAAGGGAGCTGATTTTCAGGGATAAAACCAGTCAGGATTTATGTATTGTCAGGCAGGGCAGTAATAAACCCATGCTCATGCTGACCATTGACCGACCATTCAATAGGTTAAGAAATGCCTGGACTTTGACGAAAGACAGCAAGCCTTTTGGGATTGCAATCCACGCCGACGATTTTGTTTACAAATACACGTATTCCCAAAACAGATTCGCATGGATGAAATGGCCGGTTTACCTTATGATCTATCTCGGAATTTTTGGTTTGTACAAATTAAGTATTGATTTCCGGTTGGAACAAATGAGAGCATTTTTCGAAAAGGACAAACAAATTGCTGAATTGAAGCTGAAGACCATTCGCAATCAGCTTGACCCGCATTTTACCTTTAATGCAATTAATGCAATTGCCTCATCACTTTACAAGGAAGATGGAAAAACGGCCTATTTTTACCTGACCAGGTTCTCAAAACTGATGAGAATGACCATGCTTTATTCCGATAAGATATTACGATCGCTGGATGATGAAATTGATTTTACCCTTGCCTATCTGGAAATTGAAAAATTAAGATTTCGAAACAAATTTAACTATGTAATTGAAGTAGAAGAAGATATCGAATTATTAGTAATGGTGCCGCGCATGATTATCCAGTCATATGCTGAATCATCCATTTCGAATGGATTGATGCACCGGGAAGAAGACGGAAGGTTGAAAATAACTGTCAAAGATATGCATCAATACCTTGAAGTGAGAATTACTGATAATGGTGTGGGTATAGAAAAATCGAAATTGTTTAACAAAGACAGAGCTTTCAAATCCATGCGGCTGATGAGACAGTTTATCGACCTGATCAACAGTATCAACGCGTCAAAAGTCGTTGTGGAAATGTATGATTTGCATGAGAATAATGAGGTGTGTGGTACAGAAACCCTGATCAAAATACCGTATGGAATCAAATACGAGCCTGATTATTTACCACCGAATCAGGTATAAATCTTTGCTTCCGTTTCTCCGGTTACCACTCTCATACCATTAAAAGCAAGGGCTTTCATTTCATCTTCACCCGGATAGACATGAACCGGGGCAATACGATGAACACGTTCAATGACTTTGTTGACAAACCATTTTGAATGGGCAATTCCGCCGGTTATCAGTATAGCATCCACCTGTCCTTTCAGGACGGTGCTCATTGCACCGATTTCTTTGGCAACCTGATACGCCATAGCTTCATAGATCAGTGCTGCCTGTTGATCGCCGCCGGCCATTCTGTGTTCAACTTCATAGGCACTGTTTGTTCCCAGGTATCCTACCAGACCACCTTCACCTTTAATCATTTTCATGACTTCTTTCTCGGAATATTTGCCTGAAAAGCACATGCGTACAAGGTCACCGGTCGGCAAAGTACCAGCTCGTTCAGGGGAGAAAGGTCCGTCACCATCTAACCCGTTGTTGACATCAACCACCCTTCCTTTTAAATGAGCGCCAACAGTGATGCCACCACCGAGATGGGCGACGATCAGGTTAAGTTCCTCATACTGGCTCAGCACTGCTTTGGCATGCGAGCGAGCCACTGCTTTCTGATTGAGTGCATGAAAGATGGATTTTCTGGAAAAATGAGGATTGCCCGAAAACCTTGCAATTTCTTCCAGTTCATCCACTACTACCGGATTGGCAATGTAGGCTTTTACATTTTTGAGCTGACTGGCAAAAGCATCTGCAATAAGGCCGCCGAGGTTAGAAGCATGCTCGCCCATAGGGCTGTTGCGAAGGTCTTCCTTCATCCGCTCATTGACAAGGTAAACACCCGATTCGATGGGCTTTAAAAGTCCTCCTCTGCCCACAACGGCTTTTACTATTTCTTCGGGAATGTTGGCATTGTTGAGCTGTTCGGCAATAATGTCTTTTCGATACTGAAACTGGTCGGTGATTTTGTCGAATCTGGCGAGTTCATCCGGATCATGCTGAATGTTTTTTAGAAAAACTGGATTAAGATTGACAAATACACCTATTTTGGTGGATGTCGAACCCGGGTTAATCGCTAAAATTCCAATTTCGTCCATTCAATCGTGTTATTTCAATAATCGTTTGTCCAGAAATGTCCGGCCTGGCAGACAACAAATAGTTGGGTTTTATCCGATGTTTGCTGCCAGAGCAATGGATAAGAATTTGCTCTTTTCACTGTCGCTCCGCGAGGTGAGTACAATAGGAACTTTTGCACCCATGATCACTGCACCTGCTACTGCCCCGCCAAGGAAATTAAGGGTTTTATACAAAATGTTGGCTCCGTCAATATTTGGGGCCATAATGATGTCAGTGTCGCCGGCTACATCGCTTGTAATATTTTTAAGCTCGGCAGATTTTTTTGAGATAGCATTGTCGATAGCCAACGGTCCGTCAATCACACAGCCGGTGATTTGTTTCCGATAATTCATCATCGAGATGGTAGCTGCGTGCATGGTGGCTTCCATACGCGGATTCACCGTTTCCACTGATCCTACAATGGCAACTTTCGGAATTTGAACACCGAGTTTATGAAAGACTTCCACCGCATTTTGTATGATAGCTATTTTTGTTTCCAGGTCAGGATTTACATTCATGGCGGCATCGGTAACACCCAGAAGTTTATGGTAATACGGGGATTCGAAAACAGCCACGTGGCTGAGTGTGTCTCCTTTACGCAATCCAATTTCTTTGTCAAGAACAGCTTTCATCAGAGTTCCTGTGCCTACTGCACCTTTCATCAGAATCTCAGCTTTGCCTTCACGGATCAGTTCAACGGCTTTGCGCGAAGCCTGAATCTTATCCTCTTCATGATAACTTTCGTAGGCAGAGATGTCAAAGCCAATATTTTTGGATATTATGTTAATGTTTAGCATGTTGCCAACCAGAATTGGTTCGATAATGCCATGATTTACGGCGTTTTTCACTGCCAGTAAGGCATCCTCATCACCTGCTGCTGCTACAACAAGTTTGCGTGTTCTTTTTTCCTTGGCTCCTTCAACCAGTTCAATCAAATGTCGGATCATTGTTTTATGTTTTAAAATTCCTTTATATTGTTATTAATTTAACAGGCTGCAAAAATAATGTTTTAACGTGATGAAAAATGGACACTTTTGACTTTGTAAGAAATAATTTTTACTGTTAATTTGTATAAAAGTCAATCATGCGTTGGATGGCCGTTTTGCATACATCGCAGAAAGTATCTCCTTTAAAGGTGTTCATCAGGCAGTCCATTCTGGGGCGGTAAACACCTTTTGCAGCATAACCTCCACCCTCATAAACTCCTATGATGCCTTCATATTGCTCAGTGGCTGGTGTTGGAACAGGAATGTCAGGGGAAATCATTTTTTTCCATTTACGGTCGAAATCAATCAGGGTGGTGATATTTGGTTCCCATGGTTCAACATCTGTCGGATAGAAA
>RZYY01000132.1 GCA_009930115.1 Sphingobacteriia bacterium
CCCACACTCGATCCTCCGGCATTGGGTTTCACAAAAACCGGCAGTGAGAGCTTACGAAGAATGTCGTCAGCAGTTGGTTTTTCATGTTTAAAAAAGTGCATTGAAGCAGCCACTTTTACCCCATAACTGACAACCACGCGGTTGCAGTAATTTTTACTAAACGTGAGTGCCGACGTAAGAAAATCACTGGAAGTGTAAGGTATGCCAAGCATTTCAAAATAAGCCGGCATCTTGCCGTTTTCGCCGGGAGTACCATGTATTGCACAAAAAACACAGTCAAATTTTATGTGCTCATCATTGATAATCAGGCTGAAATCATTTTTATCAATGTGATATTTCTGATCCTCTTCTTCATAAAACCATTTGCTGCCCCTGATATTGATTAGAAAAACCTTGTATTTATCGGGATCAATCGTATGAGTGACCATCCGGCCGCTTTTTACCGAAATATCGTATTCTCCTGAATCACCGCCGGCAATGACGGCTATATTCTTTTTCATAGTTTTCTGCTTATTGTTTTTTTGTTGAAAAATGCATTTTAGCAAGTTGTCATCCGGCTATACTGATGATTAATGAGGGATTGATTTTTCATAAGGAATCCGCTTTACAATGGATCTTCCAAGCGTTATCTCATCGGCATATTCCAGTTCATCTCCGATGGATACTCCGCGTGCAATCGTAGTGACTATGATATCAAAATCCCTGATTTTTTTATACAGGTAAAAACTTGTCGTATCGCCCTCGATGGTTGCCGAAAGAGCAAGAATTACCTCTTTGATACCGCCTGCAGCCAGCCTGCCGACAAGCATATCAATGGTCAGATCACCCGGGCCAATACCATCAACCGGAGAAATGATACCTCCCAGCACATGATACAATCCGTTGTATTGTGATGTATTTTCGATGGCCATCACGTCGCGGATATCTTCCACCACACATACCACCGACTGGTTTCGACGGGAATTACTGCAAATTTCGCAAACGTCATTGTCCGAAATGTTGTTGCAAATCCTGCAATGTTTGATTTCATTGCGCATACTGACCATAGCAGAACTTAACATCTCCACCTCTTCCTTTTCGCTTCTGAGCAGGTGCAAAGCCAGGCGCAAAGCCGTTTTACGCCCGATACCCGGTAGTTTCGAAAGCTCACCAACTGCCTTTTCCAGTAATTTTGATGAATAAGTGTTCAATTCCGGTTTTTTAAAAATAAAGTGCAAAAGTAGATTTTTTTACCCTCTTGGTAATTAGCAGTAAAAAATGAACAGTCGCAAAATGTTACCGGTACAGTGTTATGAATGACATCTTTTGTGAAAAACAACTTCAATAAATCATCTCGTTCTGCGTTCGGTTGTAACCAAATAATCGCACGATGATGAAACTCAGCTATTTGTTTTTTTTCATATTGACGCTGGTCACTTTGTCAGTTAGCGCACAACAGGCCGACACAGTGAATCAACTGGACTCTCTCGGACGTAAACAAGGCTTCTGGCAACAGACCAACGACCAGGGAAAACTCATCTACGAAGGCAGTTTCAGGGACAATAAACCCACAGGAACTTTCAGGTATTTTTATGACAACGGTAAAATAAAAGCAGTTTCAACCATCGAAAATGACGGCCAACGTTCATTCACCAAGACTTTTCATCCCAACGGAAAAATCATGAGTGAAGGACTTTATACCGACAAAAAAAAGGACAGTCTGTGGCGTTTTTTTGACGAAACAGGTAACCTGCTGACTGAGGAGGAATATCTCAATGGCCTTAAAAACGGAAAGCAAATCTCTTATTTCTCCGGCGGACAGATTTTCGAAATCCTGCATTATAAAGACGATGTTAAAGACGGAGAATGGAAACAGTATTATCCCGATGGCCGGCTGAAACTAGAAACTAACTTTACAGCAGGAAACCGGGATGGAAGTTTCAGGCATTTTTATAAAAATGGCAAACTAAATGTGGAAGGAACCTACTCCGACGGTATTAAAACCGGCAGATGGAGCACTTACGACGAAAATGGCCGGCTAATACTCATCGAAAATTTCAGGAATGGCACACTGACAGACAGTGAAAGTTTTTCGGAATAAAACCTGTTTCCCTTGATTTAACCCAGCCAAAAAAAGTTTTCATTGCCTAATCTTTGCAATCATTATATTTGCTGGATAAAAAATTCCGGTAAATATGGCTGAATATGCCCGTGCTATTTCTTTTGTTATAGACAATCAGGTAGTTACCATTGATTTTAATAGCAATAATGCGATAAAACCGTCAACCACAGTACTCAATTATCTCCGTTCGTTTGAAACCCACAAAGGCGTGAAAGAAGGATGTGCGGAGGGTGATTGCGGGGCCTGCACTGTTGTATTGGCTGAAACAGATTGTCGGGGAAATCTTGAATATAAGAGTTTCAATTCATGTCTTCTTTTCCTGCCGATGCTTCACGGCAGGCAACTGATAACCGTCGAAAACCTTGCCCAGGAAGTCAATGGCAAACAGCAACTTCATCCGGTTCAGCAGGCGATGGTCGAAGCAGGCGGAAGTCAGTGCGGTTATTGCACACCGGGATTCATCATGTCGCTGTTTGCACTTTACAAAAAACACCGAAATCCGACACGAGAAACAATCGAAAATGCATTAACAGGAAATTTGTGCAGGTGCACGGGTTATCGTCCGATAATTGATGCTGCCGCAAAAGCATGTGCAGGTGAAGACCACGATGCGTTTACCAAAAACAGTGAAATGGTGATTGATTTGCTGAACAGCATTAATCAAAATAAACAAACCCTTGAACTGAAAGGTCGTGATCAACTGTACCTGAAACCTTTTACGCTGGAAGAAGCTCTGCGGTTGCGAAAGAAATATCCCGAAGCTCTGATTGTAAACGGTTCTACTGATGCAGCTTTACTTCAAACCAAGAAAAATATTCATTTGCCCCAAATACTTGACATTTCAGCAGTGAATGATTTGAAATTTACGGTTGAAGACCACAGGCAGCTTGCTATCGGAGCAGGAGTATCGTTACAGGAAGTATTGGAATTCTGCCAGACCAGAATGCCGGTTCTGGCCGACATGCTTGCAGTTTTCGGATCGTTGCAGATCCGCAATCTGGCTACATTGGGGGGAAATACAGGCTCTGCTTCACCAATTGGTGACAGCTTACCGGTTTTAATTGCTTCCGAAAGCAAAATCAGACTGGCAGATACTGAAGGATGGCGTGAAATGACGGTCGAAAATTTTATTACCGGATACCGAAAAACGGCAATCCGACCGGATGAAATCATCACTTTCATCATTATTCCCAAACCAAGATCAGGAGAAATAATAAAAAGTTACAAAATCTCCAAAAGGAGAGACCTTGACATTTCCTCAGTTTCTGCTGGTTTTAAACTGAAAATCAACAAAAAGGGAATCATCGAAAAAGCCTTGCTTGTGTATGGCGGAATGGCTGAAATGACAAAAAGAGCCAGCAGTGCCGAGTTGTTTCTTACCGGGAAAAGCTGGACCCGCTCCAATGCCGAAGAAGCTGCACGTCTGACTGAAAATGAATTTTCGCCAATTTCAGACGCCAGAGCTGAAGCAGGTACCCGAAAAATTATGGCCAGAAATCTTTTGATAAAATTCTATGAAGAAACCAGTGAAGTGTAATCAAATGATGTAACTATTATGGAAAAGAACACTTTACCACACCATCACGAAAGTGCCGTTGCCCACGTTACGGGTAAGGCAGTTTACATCAACGACATGGCTGCCGGCGGGGAACTTCTTCACGGCCGGGTGGTTTACAGCAGCCAGGCGCATGCCCGGATAAAATCCATTGGTACGGAAAAAGCCGGAAAATTGCCCGGTGTAAAAGCCATCCTGACTGCAAAAGATATTCCTGGTGTAAATCAGATGGGACCTGTTGCACACGATGAACCTTGTCTGGCCCTTGACGAAGTTAATTTCACAGGTCAGGCAGTTGTACTGATAGCCGCTGTTGATGAGGAAACCGCCATAAAAGCTGCCCGACTCATCGAAATTGAATATACTCCTTTGCCCGCCATCCTCACTATCGAAAAAGCCATGGAAGCAGATTTCCGGCTCAGTGAAACAAGAAAAATCCAAACCGGTGATCCGGAAAAGGTATTTCGGACTGCCCAAAATGTGATTAGCGGTAAACTGAAAACCGGTGCACAGGAACACTGGTACCTCGAAACACAAAGCTGCCTTTCAGTTCCGGGCGAAAATGACGAAATGCAGGTTTTCAGCAGTACACAACATCCGTCCGAAACACAGGCAATCGTTGCAGAAGTGCTTGGTATCCGGCGAAATCAGGTAACCGTTGAAATCCGCAGAATGGGAGGAGCCTTTGGCGGGAAAGAAACACAAGCCAACCATGTAGCGGCATGGGCTTCCCTGTTGGCCTGTAAAACCCGGCAACCAGTTAAAATTCATTTGTTCCGCGACGACGATCAGATCATGACAGGCAAACGCCATCGCTTTCTCTCCTCTTACAAAGCTGCTTTTGATGATTCAGGAAAAATTATTGCCATCGATGCCAGCCTGAATTCTGACGGCGGTGCAGCTCTTGACCTTTCGGTGGCTATTATGGAAAGGGCTTTGTTTCATATCGACAATGCCTATTTCATCCCTAATCTCAAAGTCATCGGAACAGTATGGAGAACAAACCTGCCTCCGAATACTGCCTTTCGGGGTTTTGGCGGCCCACAGGGAATGGCTGTTGTGGAAACAGTAATTGACCGGATTGCCCGAACCCTGAAAAAAGATGCTGCCGTTGTCAGAAAACTGAATTTCTATCAGCAAAAGAAAAACAATTTTACCCACTACGGGCAAAAAGTGGAAGCCAATCATCTGGGCCGGTTGTATCAATTAATACTCAGAAAATCGAAGTATGGCGATCTGCGAAAAGAAGTGAACAGTTACAATGAACGGCATGAATTCTATAAAAAAGGCCTGGCGCTTACTCCCGTAAAATTCGGAATTTCGTTTACTACCACCTTCCTCAATCAGGCGGGAGCACTGGTCAATATTTATCAGGATGGAACTGTACTGGTCAACCACGGCGGAACTGAGATGGGGCAGGGGCTGCACACAAAAATCATGGATATCACATCCGCTGAGTTAGGAATTACCCTCGACAGGATCAGAATCTCACCCACCAACACCTCCAAAGTACCCAACACTTCTGCCACCGCTGCATCCTCCGGCAGTGACCTCAATGGAATGGCGGTTAAAAATGCTATTGATAAACTTAAAAAACGTCTTGGTCCGGTAGCCATAACTATCATTTCACAGCTTCACGGAATCAGGCCAGACCGAAACCGTCTGATCTTCAACAATAATCATGTTTTTGATAAAAATTATCCGGAGGCAAAAATAAGTTTCGAAACATTGGTAAAGAAAGCCTATCTTGCACAAATCAGTCTGAGTGCAACAGGTTTTTATAAAACACCGGACCTTCATTTCGATCGTGAAGCAGGAAGAGGAAAACCATTTCACTATTTTGCCTGTGGAATGGCCGTATCTGAGGTTTTGCTTGATACACTCACCGGGTATCACCAGATACTTAAAACTTTCATCATACACGACACCGGAAGTTCAATCAATGAGCAGGTGGACACCGGACAGGTGGAAGGAGGATTCGTTCAGGGCATTGGCTGGTGTACCACTGAAGATGTGAAATGGGATGCCGGCGGCAGACTGCTTAATCATTCACCCGATACTTACAAAATCCCCGGAATACGGGATATTCCACAAGTGTTTAATGTGGAACTGCTCAATATCCCCAATCCAAAAGTTATACGCCACAGCAAAGCCGTGGGAGAACCTCCGTTCATGCTGGCATTTTCGGTATGGCTGGCTATAAAAGATGCCGTTTCAGCCGTTGGGAACCACGGTATTGAACCAGAATTTCAGATTCCTGCCACCAATGAAGTAATCCTGCAATCCATCGAAAAAATAAAAAAGAAACAACGCTCCGGTTAAAGCAATAAACTGCTGATAGTGTGTTGTTAATGAATCATCGACAATAAGAGGCGGAAATACATTTTGAAGATAAAACAGATTTGTGTGGATTGTTTTCCGGCAGATAATTTTACACCCCTGACGCCGTTATTTTACCCTGTAAAAATTTTAATCCAACAATGGCTGAGAAAATGGCATCAGGGGGTTGTATAATTTGCGGATCAGATTTAATCTATCTCAACGAGTCTGAGTCATTGCAATGCAGTATTTGCAAGGAGACCTTCCTGTCAAATGCCAGGTGCGTTCAGGGTCATTTTATCTGCGATCATTGTCATGAACTTGACGGATTCGACCTTATTCAGCAAATCTGTCTCAACAGCAGCAGCACAAATCCTGTTGAGCTTGCCAATCTGATAATGAGTTTCCCTGAAATCAAAATGCATGGTCCGGAACATCATTTTCTGGTGCCGGCTGTATTGATTACCACTTATTACAATAAAACCGAAAAACCCGGCTTAATCAGTGAAAAACTGAATAAAGCCAGGGAAAGAGCAAAAAACATTCATGGAGGATTCTGCGGTTTTTATGGCACTTGCGGAGCTGGAGTTGGCACCGGAATTTTTATGAGCCTTATTTTAAACAGTACCCCGCTATCAAAAGAAGAATGGAAGCTGAGCAATCTGATGACCTCAAAAAGTTTACTGGAGATTGCAAATTACGGCGGGCCAAGATGCTGCAAAAGAGATACGTTTTTATCCCTTGAAACCTCAGTGGATTTTGTTGAAGAACATTTGAATATCAGACTCGATAAATCAACTGTAAAATGCAAATTCTTTGAACGAAATAAAGAATGTAAAAATCAGGAATGCAAATACTATCCCGGATAAGAAATTTCTGATCTCCAAAAACATGAACCTATGGTTTTCAGGAATTGCACCAGCCGGTTGTTCATCATTAAACCAGGTTACCATGTTTTTCAAATTCCCAAAAATTTAGAAATTACAAAACAAATTTATTATCACTACTGCCCGACAAAAAATATAAGATTTCTCACCGCCGGCAGGCGGAGAAGAATCCCCTCCACATTTTTCTGCCCTTTTTGAATTTTGTCGGTCAATAGTGATTAATTTACTGAATCAGGAGCATTTCAAGGGAAGGTTGCAGGCAGGAACCATGCAGGTTACATAAAGTCCGGTGTTTGCCGGGATAAAGGAAAGTATGTCAAATTTTATACAAGGAAAATAAATGTCGCCAGTGAATGAATATATTTCCATTTAGCACACTAATAAGACTTTAACTGTCTATGAAAATTTTCATTTAAAATTCAGGCTTAACCATTTGAACAGGTGTGTCTGTATCGCTAATCATTTCGGCATGGCTATCTCCGGATACAAAACACATTTTCACAAAAGTATCAGTTTTGCCAAAATACGGAAAGAGTATGTATTGTCCGGGAATCCTTTCGGTCGGCAACAAATCCGGATTTTTAGTACAGGTAATAGCTGAGAGTACATGACAGACTGCTAATGCACGCTCTTTTGTTTCAATCTCGTATGGCCACATCCTTACCTGAAGCTCTTCCTCCATTTTTAACAAAATAAATTTGCATTGCGAAAATTTTCAAGTAACTTTGCCAGGTAAATTTTATTCAGTGCTATGAAAAAAATAGTCTTATTGGTACCCCTTTTAATAGTAATGCTAACAATTTCTTTCAGCCAGGATTTGGAAATAAAATGGCAACAATGTTACGGTGGAACAGGGATTGACAGAGTATTTGATATTTTACAGGAACAAGATGGTTATCTCCTTGCTGGTTGGACAGGCTCCCAAGATGGTGATGTTTCCTTTAATCAAGGTGGTTCTGATTTTTGGTTAGTAAAAATTGATACCATTGGGAACATGCTGTGGGAAAAGACTTTCGGAGGTTCCGAGGCAGATAATTTAATAAAAATATTTCCGACCCAAAACAATGGATATTATCTAGTAGGTATGTCTTATTCAAATGATGGAGACATTTCAAATGACCCTTATCCAGACTCCTGGGACTATTGGATCGTAAAAATTGATAGTACAACCAATATTGTTTGGGAAAAAATAGTTGGCGGAAATGGAGGTGATTATGCATGGACAGGGACAATAACCAATGATGGTGGTATTGTAGCATTAGGCTGGTCAGGTTCGGAATACGGAGATGTTAGCATAAACTATGGCCTGTACGACATTTGGATGATTAAACTGAACAACGAAGGTGAAATTGAATGGGATTTTACATTGGGTACAGATTCGCAGGACTACGGGCAGGCGATTATCCAAACATCTGACGGAGGATTTTTGGTTGGGGGTTCATCCAAATTAACCGGAGGAGGAAACCTGGATTGTGAGTGCCACGGGCAAGCCGACGGGGTTTTGGTTAAGATGGATGTTGACAGGAATATTGAATGGCAGCGTTGCTATGGTGGGAGTGATTATGATGGAATTACCGCCTTAATTGAAATAAGTGATGGATATGTTTTTGGGGCGTACACCAGTTCAAATGATGGTGATGTATCCGGTCATCATGGTGAAGCAGATGTGTGGATAGTTAAAATCGATTTTGAAGGAAATATTATTTGGGAACAGTGTTATGGTGGTTCTAGAGGAGAAACGGCCCATTACATCAATAGTAATTCAAACGGAGATTACACTATTGTGGGTTATACAAAGTCTAATGATGGTGACGTAAATGGGAATCATTCCTTAGGTGAATATGATACCGATGTGTGGATGTTTAATATTACTCATGAGGGAGAATTTGTATGGCAAAAATGTTTTGGAGGTGGAGGAAGCGAAGCAATTCCTGGTTTACGTTTTGGAGTGGTTAACAAAAGCGATAATAATTATGTAATAGCAGCTCATACCGATTACGGCCCGTCCTACGATGTAGCTTGTGAGCCGTATGGAGGTTTTCTGGATGAAGATTGGTGGGTGTTTGAAATAAAAGATACCACCACAGGCATGCAGAAAGACTTTGCCGGTCAAAACCAAATAAAAGTTTACCCCAATCCGGCAAAGCATTATTTCATCTTCGAAATTCCCTCTATGACAAGCGCAAGCGAAGCCTCAGTTAAAATCTCAGACATTTACGGCCGGGAAGTTGCAGGTATAAAAGTCA
>RZYY01000133.1 GCA_009930115.1 Sphingobacteriia bacterium
AATAATTCTGGCTGCTTCAATACCGGTCATTTGCCCTTTAAGCATGATGTCCATCAGGATAATGTCGGGTAAGCTGCGTTCAACCTCTTCGATAGCTGCCTTCCCTGTAGCTACTGTTTTCTGCACTTGGTAATCAAGCGACAGGAGTGTTTCTTCAATATCGGTGGCAACAATGACCTCATCCTCCACCACCAGAATTTTTAAAGGTTTCATATCCGGAAGTTACAGATTAAATTTGATGAGAAATTTTGTTCCTGAAGAAAAATCATAGCTGATAGATCCTTCCAATTGCCTTACAAGATTATGAACGATTTTCATACCCAGTGATCCTGATTTTTCGGGGTCAACGGGCGATTTCATTCCAATGCCGTCATCACTTATTTCGAGTAAATAACCGTCCTGCATTTCTTTTTTCAGAACAATATTGATAGTTCCGGTTATTTTATCTTTAAAAGCATGTTTAAAACTATTGGATATCAGCTCATTAAGTATTAAACCGCAAGGAATTCCGATATCAAGTGGAAAATTGACTTCGGCAATATCATAATTAAAATTTATTTTCCTCTGTTGGTCTGCATATGTTCTTGCCAGGTTCACAGCAAGATTTTTTACATAATTATCGAATCTTATATTCGCCAGGTTTTGACTTTGATAGAGATGCTCGTGAATCAGGGCCATGGATCGGATGCGGTTTTGACTTTCATGGAGAATGCTGATCAGGCCCGGATCAACCACCAATCGTTCCTGCATGTGAAGAATACTTGAAATGATCTGCATATTGTTTTTCACGCGATGATGCACCTCGCGCAGTAAAATATCTTTTTCGGCCAGCGACCGTTTCAAATTTTCTTCTGCCTGTCGGCGTTCCAGTTCTTTCTCTTCAAGTTCTTTTTTTATAATAATGGTGGTGGCCATATCCTGAATCACTGCAAAAAGACGTGAAGCGTCCACAGGTTTTATCAGGTATCCGTTCACTCCAAGGCTGATAGCTTCGAGAAAGTATTCATTATTGCTATAGGCCGACATAACAACCACCTTAACATCCGGAGCGTGTTCTTTTATTTTCTTTATCATCTGAAGGCCGTCCATTACCGGCATACTTATATCGGTGAGCACCAAATCGGGTTTATGCTGAAGGAAAAGATCAAGTCCTACCTGTCCATTTTCTCCTGAAAACACTTTATTTACACGTCTGGAAATCATTTTTTCGTAGAGAAATCTCAGTGTATCGTTGTCCTCAACAAAGAGCACAGAAATATTGAAATCGGCCATAGCTATGAAATCTTCTATTTTCTTACAAACTTTCTTTACTGATATATTCAGCAATCATTTCAAGGAAATTCCTGAGATTGATGGGCTTGGCAATGTAAGCAGAACATCCGTATTCAAGACTTTTTTCAGCATCTCCGTCAAGAGCATAGGCAGTCTGCGCAATAATCGGTAGAGCAGGTCTCATTTCCTTAATTACTTTGGTTGCTTCAAATCCGTTCATTACCGGCATTCTGATATCCATCAACACCAGGTCAATATTTTCATTTTCTTTACTCATTTCCACCGCTTCATTTCCATCTTTAGCCCATAAAAGTTTAACACCGGTTTTATTCAGGAACTTTTTAATCAGGAGATAATTTAAATCTACATCCTCAGCAACCAGGATTGTTTTGTCGTTCCAGTCGTAATTCATTTTAACCGGCTCGGAGAAAAAACTGTTTGTATTCATCTCAATGTTTCCTTTTATCATTGGCAAAGTAAAATAAAAAATCGTTCCCTTGTTCAGTTCACTTTCAACCCATATCTCCCCTCCAAAAAGTTTTATATATGATTTGACAACGGCGAGTCCCAAACCCGATCCTTGTCTCAGTGGTTTATGATCTACATTTACCTGCATGAAGCGATTAAATATCTGCCCGATCTGATCTTTTTCGATTCCTGTTCCGGTATCCTTAACGTAAAACAATAGTTCAGGTTCATTAATCTGGTAGCCAAATTCGACAAATCCACGATCTGTAAATATACAGGCATTTTTCAGCAGATTGATCAGAATTTGCTTTAATCGTCTGCGGTCGAGATGGACCATATCAGCTCCGTCAGGAAAAGAATTTGAAACTTTGATTTGAAGCTGTTTTTCTAAAACTGATTGATCCTGAACAAATATTTGTCGGATTTCTTCTATAAGATTATTCAGAGAAAAATCAGAGCTATTGAGTGTTGTTGCTCCTGCCTCGATTTTCGAAATATCAATTATATTATCAATCAGGTGTAACAGAAGCGCACCACTGGAATTAATAATTCTGATGTTCTGAATTATTTCGTCACGGCTTTCAGCTACAGGAATCAAATTGGCATAACCAAGGATGATATTCATCGGGGTTCTGATTTCATGACTCATATTAGCCAGAAATGAAGATTTCAATTTATCTGCCTGCTCGGCGCGATCTTTTGCAAGCACCAGTTCTCTGGTTCTTTCCTTTATTTTTGACTCAAGGTTTTTATTAGCGCTTGCAATTTCTTCTTTTTGCCTGTCGAGCTGCCGGTTGAGATAAAAATCCCTTCGCGCATAATATTCAATACTGTATCCGGCAAACATCCCAATCAAATTGGCAGAAATAAAAAAGAAGTTTACGTTCAATAATAAAACAAAATCAAATTCCGGAAGAAACATTATCCAGACATTGTAGATAAGAATCGTAGTCCATCCGGCAATAGAAGCCATAAAAAAACGAAGTCTGATAAAAAAATATCCAGCAGGGTAAATGAGCATCATACCTGCATAATAGGTAAAACTATCCTGCAATTTTATGGTCATATAAATGATACCTGTTCCTGCGATTAAAAAACAGAGAAAAAGCAAAAGCTGCCAATATTTTTCAAACAACGGATGAAATGAAAACAGCAGCACGAGCGATAAAAACGGTACAACAATTAAAAACCGAATGATAAAAAATTCATTGATCAGATCCTTGTCAACCGTGGTTATATCAAGATAACCAAAAACGGCATAAAGGGCAATAACTACTGCAAATGCGATCCTGAATAGCATCAGTGAATCCTGAAAATATTTTTTCAGGAATAATTTTTCGCTTTCATCTGGAAATGAAAGAGTAATCCTGTTGAAAGCCATTTTATTGTTAATATCAGAGAAATCGTTCAGGGCACTGGTTTTCAATTATTAAAAGTAAAAGTGTTCATAAAAGTAGTTTGAACAAAAATAACTAAATTCATGAGCAATCTAATAAAATCTTTTTTTTGCAGGAATGTTCAAATGTGTACATACAGGCACAAAAACGAACACATTAATTGTGAAAAAATAGGCCTCATTATTCTATATAATTAATTATCAATAAAATAAAAAATCTGGCATAATAAATGACATTTCCCAAAAAGAAGTGCCTTGGCCATGAAAAAGCTTTCACATTTACCGAATATTGACAGTGATCTGGAATCCAAATTAGTGTCAGTAGGCATAAATAATCCTGAAATGTTGCGTGAGAGGGGAAGCAGAAATTCGTTCATGCGCCTGAAAATGGTGTACTCTGATGCATGCTTCAAAATGCTGGTTCGCCTCGAAGGAGCTGTTCAGGGCAAACTCACCGAAGACCTTGATGAGGCTGCTTGTTTGGAACTTCAACAATTTATGGAAATATTTAACCGGTAGTTCGTAACTTAAAAGATGTAAATCCGTCAATTAATGCAAACATAAAAATTTCAGTTTATGCTCAAAACAACAGATCTCACCAAAATTTTTCGAACTGATGAAGTAGAAACCACTGCGCTGAACAAGGTATCACTCGAAGTAAAAGAGGGCGAATTTGTAGCCATAATGGGACCTTCAGGATGTGGTAAATCAACCTTGCTCAACATTCTCGGTCTGCTTGACAACCCTACAAGCGGCCAGTATTTCTTTCTCAACAAAGAGGTATCGAAGTACACCGAGAAACAACGTGCCTTAATACGTAAAAACAACATTGGCTTTGTTTTTCAGAACTTCAACCTGATTGATGAACTGAATGTATTCGAAAACGTAGAGCTGCCATTGATTTATCTTGGGTACAAGTCGGCTGAGCGTCGTGAAAAAGTGGAGGAAGCCCTCAGACAAATGCAGATCATTCACCGCAAGAAACACTTCCCGATGCAGCTTTCGGGAGGCCAGCAGCAACGCGTGGCTGTTGCACGTGCTGTGGTGGCCAATCCAAAGTTAATATTAGCTGACGAACCAACCGGAAATCTCGACTCAGCACATGGTGAGGAAGTGATGAACCTGCTGGCCGGGCTCAACAAAGGCGGGACCACCATCATAATGGTAACCCACTCACAACGCGATGCTGAATTCAGTCACCGGATCATTCGTTTGTTTGATGGACAGGTAGTAACCGAAAACATCAAAGAACAATTTGCTCTTTAAATTTTCATACATCTGCCTAAAAACACGATTATGCTAATCAACTATTTAAAAAGTGCTTTAAGAAATACGGCAAAAAACAAGTTTCATTCCCTGCTCAACTTATTAGGTCTCGCTATCGGACTGGCTGCTTTTATCTTTATAATTCTTTGGGTTCAAAATGAGGTTTCTTACGATAAATATCATGAGAAAGCCGGTAGAATTTACCGGATAGAATCTGATTTTACCATATCAGGTAAACATGACCAGTTTGCAATTGTTCCGATTCCAATGGGACCGGCATTAAAACTTGAGTTTCCTGAAGTCGAAACCTTTTGCCGTTTTTCTGACCTGGGTAATACGTTGATAAAATACGGTGAAAAAGAGTTTTATGAAGAAGATTTCTATTTTGCCGACTCAACGGTTTTTTCGGTATTCACCCACAAAATGCTTATGGGAAACCCTCAAACCTGCCTTACTGAACCTTTTTCCATTGTCATAAGCCAAAATACATCCAAAAAGTATTTCGGAAATGAAAACTCTGTGGGGAAAATGCTTGAAATAGGCAATCAGCGTAATTACAAAATAACAGGAGTATTTGAAGATATGCCTGCCAACAGTCATCTTCGTTTTGATGCTTTGCTGTCAGTATCTTCAATTGCAGCACTGCGCGGAGTGGATACCTTTAACAGCATGGAACCAGGGAGGTTTTGGAATATAGGTGTTTATACTTTTTTACTCCTGAACGAAAACAGCCGGATGGAACAAATTCAGGAAAAATTCAGCGGATTTTACGACAAATACATGAAGCCTGTCGGAGATGCCATCAACGCCAGTTTTAATCTGCGTTCCACACCACTTACCAAAACGCATTTTGATGGCAATTATGCAGCTGACCTCCCAAAAGGAAACATCACCTATATTTATATTTTAAGTGCGATTGGGATTTTTATCTTATTGATTGCCTCCATTAATTACATGAATATGGCCACTGCCCGGTCGGAAAAACGAGCAAGGGAAGTGGGAATAAGAAAAGTTGCCGGTGCACAAAGACAGCAATTGATTGTTCAGTTTATCAGTGAATCCTTGCTGATGGCATTTGCCGCATTCATAGTTGCGTTGGCTCTTGTAAATATCTTAATAGGTGATTTTGCTCTTCTGACTGGTAAACAAATGGATTTTGGCGTATTGTCCAATCCGTTACTCTTTCTCTTCATTTTAGCAGTTACATTTCTTATCGGTGTGCTATCAGGCACCTACCCTGCTTTTTACCTGTCATCGGTAAAACCTGTAACAGTGATCAAAGGCAGTGGCATCGAAGGGGGCAAAAAAGGCAGTCTTCTGCGCAAAATTCTGGTTGTATTTCAATTTGCTATCGCCATTGCACTCATTATCGGTACACTGGTAGTTTCGGATCAACTTAGGTTTTTACAAAATAAAGACTTAGGTTTCACAAAAGACAACATGATTGTGCTTGAATTACAGGATTCAACTTTTCGAAGTAAAGTCGAAAGCTTCAAAGCCGAACTGATGAGCAATCCGGGCATCGAATCTGTCAGTAATTCGACGGGAGTACCTTCACGACTTGGCTGGATTCAGGTAGTACGTATCGAAAAAGACACTTCCATGATTGAGGATGTAATGGTTATCAACCAGGTGGATTATAATTTTATCAATACTTACGGGCTGAAATTAACCAAAGGACGGAATTTTGATCAAACCATGGGCACTGACAGGGAAGAATCCGTAATCGTCAATCAGGCTGCGGTTGATGCTTATGGCTGGGGTGATGATGCAATTGGTAAAAAAATTCATTGGGGATGGGATATAGGATATACCGGCGGACGCATGCTTAAAGTAATTGGTGTAGTCGAAGACTTTCACTACCAATCGCTTCACAACAAAGTAGATCCTGCGATGCTATTTCTGGGTGAAGAGGAAAAAGGCATGCTCTCCATCAGGATTAAACCGGAAGAAACCAGTCAGACGCTGGCATTTATAGAAGACAAGTGGAACCAATTTGATGCAAGGCGCCCATTCGATTATCAAATGTTAACGGATATACTCGGAGAACAGTACCGGGCGGAATTCCGTCTGGGCAAATTACTGGGTATTGCAACTTTTCTCACCATTTTTATTGCCTTACTCGGACTTTTAGGACTCTCCTCGTTCATTGCCGAGCAAAAAACCAGAGAAATTGGCATAAGAAAAGTGATGGGGGCTACTTTTCTGCAAATTCTCGGGCAGCTCTACCGTGAATTTTTTATTTTGATTGTAATTGCTTTCGTTTTGGCTATCCCGTTTGCTTTATGGCAACTCCATTCATGGCTTGAAAATAATTTTGTCTATCACAACGGAATTTCTGCCATAACAGTCCTGCTTTCTGGTCTGCTGGCTATACTTATAAGCATTATGGCACTGAGCTTTCATACCGTCAGGGCAAGTCTTGCCAATCCGGTAGATGCTATAAAATATGAGTAATACGGAAGCGGAACATGAAAAACCATCAGGAAACTTCATGTCCCTGTGAAGCAGTCAGAATTCGGAACCACTGATCAGTTGAAAGCTGAATTTGTAATGATTTCTCAGCCTGAAGTATTCTGCTCAGGTTACCCGTACCCAACACCGGGATGATTCCGGAAGGATGCTTTAACAACCAGGCCAGTGCAATGTTTTGTAAAGATTCACAACCTGTTTCGTCGGCAATCCGGTTCATTTCAAACCTGAGCCGGTCCATTTGCGGAGTATCATCGTGAAACAAACGACCACCACCAAGCGGTGACCATGCCATCGGGCATATCTTTTGTAACTGGCATTGATCCAAAACTCCGTTAAAAAAGGCTTCGGTTGCCAGCACTGAAACTTCAACCTGATTGGTTACCAATTGAAAATCCAGGCGCGACCGGAGCAAATCAAACTGGTGTGGTAAAAAATTTGAAACCCCAAAATGAAGCACTTTGCCATCCTTTTTTAACTGATAAAATGCATCTGCAATTTCATCAACGTTCATTATCGGGTCCGGACGATGAATTAAGAGAAGATCAAGATAATCCGTACGGAAATTTTTAAGCGAACGTTCAACTGACCTGATGATATGAACACGCGAAGTATCATAACCATGAAAAGAATTTTCAGGACGATTATTTGAAACGAGTTTTATACCGCATTTGGTTACGATTTCAATACTGCTACGAAAGGAAGGGGAAACAGAAATTGCCTGACCGAAAATGTCTTCACAGGTATAGTCGCCATAAATATCAGCATGGTCGAAGGTTGAAAATCCCCGGTCAACAGCTTTCCTGAGAAATGCATACAATTCCTGCCGGCTCATTTTCCAGTCAGCCAATCGCCACATTCCAAGAATTATTCCTGAGACTTTAAGACTGTTGAGCGATAGTGCTTTTTTTTCCATCGGGTATCTTGTTTAAGCATTGGAATAAAACGGAAGAAATCTGCAAGTTGTTCCGTTTTCCTGACATTCACAAAAAGACAAATCAAATCACACCGTCAGGAAAAATCCACATAAAAAAAGCAGTTTCAAACGTCTTTAATTAAAAATTTTCAATGTTTTTTATCCCTGATCCTGTATCTGTCGGAAAACGGTGAAAATCAAGTTTCCTTTCGGAATGGTATTATCCGGATTTTCAATAATGCAAGGATACGAAAGACTTATGAAACATCCTCTTTTACACCATTATATACTGACTTATTGAATTAGCCACCAAAGTCGTCGTAGGCAATATTTTCTTTTGGAACACCATAATCATCAAGCATTTTAAAAACAGCTGCATTCATCATTGGCGGACCACAAAGATAGTATTCAATTTCTTCAGGTTCTGGATGATTTTTCAGGTAGTTGTCCAGAATAACCTGATGGATAAATCCGGTATAGCCATTCCAGTTATCTTCCGGTTTGGGTTCTGAGAGTGCAACATGGAAGGTAAAATTTGGGTTTTCAGCCTGGATTTTTTCAAAGTCCTCCATGTAAAACAATTCTCTTCGGGAACGACCACCATACCAAAAAGTAGCCTTGCGATGCGTTTTTTCGGTTTGGAACAGATGAAAAATATGTGAGCGCATTGGGGCCATACCAGCACCACCGCCAATGAACATCATTTCTCTGTTGGTAGGTTTGATAAAAAACTCGCCGTAAGGCCCTGAAATAGTAACTTTATCACCAGGTTTACGGGAGAAAATATATGAAGAACAAATTCCCGGATTAACATTCATGAACGCATTTGTTTTGCGATCCCAGGGCGGGGTTGCAATTCGGATATTCAGCATGATGATGTTCCCTTCTGCCGGATGATTGGCCATGGAATAGGCACGAAAAACAGATTCACTGTTTTTCATTTTGAGATTCCACATTTTAAATTTATCCCATTCTTCACGGTATTCTTCTTCCACTTCAATATCTTTTGAAAAATCAACCTCGCAGGCCGGAACATCCACCTGAATATAACCACCGGAACGAAATTCAAGTTTTTCACCTTCAGGAAGTTTCACAACAAATTCTTTGATAAAAGTAGCCACGTTACGATTGGAAACCACCTCACACTCCCATTTCTTAATTCCGAAAACAGCCGGTTCTACGTGAATTTTCATATCTTCCCTTACTTTCACCTGACAACCAAGCCGCCAGTGATTCATCTGCTCTTTTCGTGTA
>RZYY01000134.1 GCA_009930115.1 Sphingobacteriia bacterium
GCATAAGCATGTTTAAAATTAAGATGAGCTTCTGTAATTCCTTCCAGGTTGATGGGCGGAGAAATCAGCCGGTCACGTTCAAACATTAAATAATAATCGAAGTTATTCACAAAAGCTGCATGATTTCCGTCCGGAGCGTAGGTTGGTTGAGCAATCTCCCAGGTTTTTCTTGTGTCTGGATTCTCAATCACCCAGCCTTTCGAAGCAAACCCATCTTCAAATGATTCGTAGTAAGGCATTCGCAATCCTCCGTTATGAATATAATGCTCTTTGGTTAAAGATGCAGACCCGTTAAAGTTTTCAACGGTAAGCGATACCGAATAGTCACCTGATTCTGTAAAAAGAACTATTGGCTCAGGACTTGAAGAACTCGTACCTTCAAGGTAAAGGACATTATCAGGAGTAAAACTCCAGGAATAACTGCTTGGGCAATAAGATGATTCATCAATAAAATATACTGCCTCATTGGAACAAACTGCAGTTTGATTTACCGTGAAATCAGGAACAGGCAAAAGTTCATCACTCACGGTGATGTAATCTTCCATTACCACTTCACTTGTTCCTGCTTTATTGGAAACCAGGAGGGTAACTTTATAAGTGCCTGGCTCATTGTAAACTATTCCTACCGGATTTCTCAGGTTGGAATAATCGGGTATTCCTCCTTCGAATTCCCATTCCCAGGAAGTTGGTATTCCGGCAGATAAATCAGAAAAATTAACAGGACACAGCGGTGGGATCAAAGTTTTATCAGCTTCGAATGCAGCATTCAGCGTATCATAATAAAGGTCCGACTCCCATAGTCCCCTGCCATATGTTCCAGCTCGGATCATATCATTTTCAGGATTTTCTGAATCATGATAAATTTCGACCTCCGTTACCCTTGCACTTGCCGGGAAACCATCACCATAAAGGATCCAATCGACCAAAAACATGTCCTTGTAAAATACTCCAATATCAGTACCAACATAAAGGCCTTCATGGCTATTTTTCGAATAAGCAATGCTATTTACAGACACCGATGGAAGCGAACCGGAAATGTTCTCCCAGGTTAAACCTTTATCCATTGATTTGTAAACCTCAGTTCCCTGAGCCATGTAAATGATGTTTTCATCATAAGGATGGGCTTCCAGATCATTTATGCTTAAATTTTCAGGAAGAAAAATGGATAAATTAGTCCAAGCAGGTGTTTGTTTATTGGCATTATCACTGCGAAACAATTTTCGGTCTTCACGAGCAGCATATAAAATTTCCAGGTTCACGGGCGACTGTTCGAGGCAGCGCATATTAACACCATTTGATCCTCCTAGGTCAGCTGAAATTTTTTGCCAAACCGGGTTGTTGGTTCTGATATCTCTTCCCCTCCAAACATTTTTATACCCAACAAACATTTTGTTGGGATCGCTTTTATGAAGGAGAAATGGAGTAACCCAGGCACCGCCTTCATTAATACCGAAATGACCTTCACCTGCTATTGTTGTTGAATTTGCATTATTTGTCATTCTGAAAATTTCTCCATAATACAGTGTACCATAGCTGTACACTGCATTTTGATAATCTATGGTACATTCCATTCCATCTCCGCCAATTACAGGAATCCAATTGGGCGTTCCAATCCATGTTGCAGTGCCATTGTCCTGATAGCCGTAATTACAAGGTCACTAACAGTTGCACTTTGTCCGATTTTGTATGCCTGACTAATGGCAAGTCCATCGGATATTTCCACCCAGGTTGATCCCTGATCTGCAGTCCAATAAATACCTCCGTCATTTCCGGCGAAAAGCCTTCCGTCGTGAGGGTTGTATTCAAGTATGTGCAAATCGGCATGTACTGAAGGTACTCCGCAATCACCCCACCAGTGAGAACTAATTTCCCACGTTACACCACCGTCACTGGATTTGAAACAATTAACACCTCCGGCAAAAATTACATTTTCATTCTGCGGATCAACAGCTATATCAAGGTCATACCAGGCTTGCCCGCCATCACCTCCTTCACACCCCCAGCTCATTATATTGGGTGAATCCGATTGTTCAATAAAATTCAACCCTGCGTCAACTGACCGGTAAAGCCCCAGGAAAGCATCGCTGATGGTCAATAAAAAATAAACCATTTCAGGATTGGCAGGTGAAACACCAATAACTCCGCGAGCTCCTGAAGGCAAGCCTGAAGTAATCATCTGAAATGATTCACCTGAATCGGTTGAACGATAGAATCTTCCATTTGCAGATGCGTAAACAATTTCAGGATTGTCAGGCTTAAAAACAATTTCCTTGAAATCCCCTATTTGTTTTGAAACCCATATTTGTCCATTATCGGTGGATTTATAAATACCTCCGTTGGTTGCAGCAAGAATGATCTGGTTATCCTGCGGATGCATAATCAAACGCCCTACCACTTTATTCCCCATTCCCTCATTTGACAATTCCCAGGTCATCCCGCCGTCCGTACTTCTCATCACACCCATTCCCGGAGCATCACCGGCATCGCGATCACCAGATCCTATTAAAATGACGTCGGGGTTAACAAAATCAACAACAATAGCTGATACGCCAAGGGTTGGCAAAATATCTGTTTCGGAATACCACGACAGACCATTATCATGTGTTACCCACAATCCCCCGGATGGTGCACCTACATACATTGTTGTTGGATCGGTTGGATGAAACCCTATTGCGTTTAGTCTTCCCAATCCATTGTAACCTTTACTTCCTGGTATCTGATAGGGCCCAAGGTTTTGCCAGTTGCCTGCATACCGATCACTTTTGGGATGACTCTGTTTGTAAGCAAAATACTCTCTCCAGTTCAGGTCGGCAGGAAATCTGGTTCCGTCAGCGAATATCCTGCTACTCATCAGGTATTCCCATCTTTTGTATGGCTTCCAACCTGAACCTTTGGTAATTTTACGATTCTGCCAATACAGTTCAAATGCCTGCTGAACATCATAAAAGTTAATCGATTCATCTGCCATCATTTCAATCCAGTACGGATGATTGGCGAAATCTTCAGTGGTGAGTGATTCATAACCTTGGGCAAATGAATTATCAGCCCATAAAAAAATGATTAAAGCAAGAAGTAAAGTAGATTTTTTCATTGACATTAGCTTTTGAAATTCGACTTCAAAATTAAAACAATTTCAGGTGCTGTGCTTCATTTCCATGTATCATTTTCATTCAAAAAAAATGAACCTGCAGTTTTTCACTACAGGTTCATTTAAAAAATTGATCAAATTTTAATTAATCAACTGCTTTTCAGTTATTTATCCCTTTACTCTCCATTGTTCCCGATCTTAAGATCAAACTTCTTCAGAACAAAAAGGATAATTCTGTATGTGATGTAAATAAGAAGCGGGAGTGTGAGATAATGAAAAATTTCTTTCCAGTACATAATAATAAATTTTAAAGTGTTTAATAAGCATGGTCGCCGGATTGCATTTCCTCCGCATCAATTTTCTTGAAGTTAAGCGATCGCCAGGCATAAATAATATAAGCCAATACAAATGGTACCAGCAGAGAAACATAGCTCATTGCTGTCAGGGTAAACTTACTTGATGAACTATTCATGATTGTCAAGGAGCTTTGTAGATCAAAATTGGAGGGATAATAAGCAGTATTGTTCAATCCTGCAATCATGAAGAGCGAAAAAACTGTTAAAACCGTACCTGTTCCGGTAAACCAGATTCCCCTTGTAAATTCAGCTTTGAATGCAGAAGTCACTATTCCCAGCAATACCAATACTACACCCAGCAGAAACATGATCAGCACAAGTGGCATTTCCAGGAAATTATTCAGGTATTTGAAAGGTTCTGGTTGAATTCTCCAAAACATAGAATCAACTCCTGATTCCGGAATAACAGCATATCCGACGCTGGTGAGCATCAAAACAACAAAAAGCAGAAAAAAAACCAGAAACGGAATCGAATTGACCACCAATTGTTTTTTGGATCGTTTGAAAATGTTTTCATCCTGAATACTGTTCATAAAATAAAGTAGGCCAAGAATTCTTGCAAGGAAGAAAACTGCCAGCCCAAGAGCCAGATTTTGAATATTAAGTGCAGCTTCCAGACCATAAGCAGGCCCTTCCCATGATGAAATGGTAGTTGATCCGCCCTCAAAAATATTGGTCAGATTCAATTTATTTACCGAGAAATCTGAACCCGTGAAGAAAGTACCTACCGCGGCTCCGATTAAAATCGTTCCAAGTGCGCCGTTAGCAATCAGAAAAGCCTCATAGGTGCGCTGCCCCAGAAAGTTACCGGGTTTTGTTCTGAACTCATAAGCAACAGCCTGGATAACAAAAGCAAAAAGTATGATCATCCAAACCCAATACGCTCCACCAAAACTTGTACTATAAAACAAAGGAAAAGAGGCAAAAAAGGCACCCCCAAAAGTTACCAGTGTGGTGAAGGTAAATTCCCATTTTCGGCCGAGAGCATTAACGATCATTTTACGTTCGAGCTCATTTTTGCCCAGGGTAAAAATCAGTGTTTGCCCCCCCTGAACAAAAAATAAAAAAACAAGCAGGCTGGCAAGCAATGAAACAATAACCCACCAATATTGCTGCAATGCGAAATGTGATAATGATTCAAACATATTAGTGTCCTCCCGTTATACCTTTATTGATTTGTTTAAGTAAAATCCTAATTTCAGCGATCAGCAGGATGGTAAAAGTGATCGCAAAAAGCCAGAATGTAAGCTGAACACTTCCTGCATCAATTCGCGAAACTGCTGCAAGCGTCGGCATCAAATCCTGAATAACCCATGGTTGACGACCCATTTCAGCCAATACCCAGCCTAACTGGCTGGCAAGATAGGCAAGGGGAATCGTCCAGATACCAATATATAGAAGCCATTTCATTCGCCCAATTCTGTCTTTCATCGTAAAAAACAGCATCAGGATAAACAAGGCTAAAAAATGCCCGGAAAGCAAAACCATGATATGAAAGGAGTAAAATGCAACAGGGATATTTGGCAATAAACCGGCAATAACATCTTTTTCATAATATCCATAACCAAAATACTTAAAAGTATTTTCCATCCAGTTTTTATCCTCAAATTTGGCTTTGTAAGTTTTTAGCAACTCAGCATCATTATTTTGCAATGCTTCTTTATATCCTTTAAGGGCAGCAATAGCTTCTTTTCCTCTTTCTTTCTTCTGGGAAAAGGATAAATGAGTTATGCCTGTGGTCGGATTGGTATAGCCGGTAACCAAATCCTTTATTCCCGGAACATAAGCATTTGGATCGAGAAATGCAAGAATGGACAACATGCTGGGAATTTCAAATTTGAACACAAAATCTCTTTTTGTTAAGTCATCTTCATTTTCCGGATGACTCATATCTTTAAGAACTCCAAAAGCGATGAGGGGAGCATTGGTTTGCCCTTCCCAAAGAGACTCCATTGCAGCAAATTTTACGGGTTGTTTATCTGCAACCTGTTTGGCAGATTCGTCTCCTGACCAGATAAGAAACAAAGAAGTAGTTATTCCAAAAACCGAAGCAACAAGAATACTTCTTTTAGCGAAAAGAACATCCCGGTTTTTCAGCAAAAACCATGAAGAAACACCAATTACGAAAACTGCAGCCAGCACATAACCTGAAGCTACAGTGTGCAAAAACTTATTGACAGCAACAGGTGAAAACAGTACCGCCCAAAAGTCAATCATTTCATTACGTGCAGTCATCGGATTAAATGCAGTACCTGCAGGGTATTGCATCCATGCATTGGCTACCAGAATCCAAAGTGCCGACAAATTTGCACCCAGTGCAACCAGCCAGGTAGAAGTTAGGTGAAAACGCTTGCTCACCTTATTCCAGCCAAAGAACATGACAGCAATGAAGGTTGATTCCATGAAAAAGGCCATAATTCCTTCGATTGCCAATGGAGCTCCAAAAATATCACCCACAAACCATGAATAATTTGACCAGTTTGTCCCAAATTGAAACTCCAGGATGATTCCAGTAGCAACACCAATGGCAAAATTGATTCCAAATAGTTTGCCCCAGAATTTGGTCAGCTTTTTCCACTTTTCATCGCCGGTGCGTACATAAATGGTTTCCATTATAGCCACAAGAATTATCAATCCCAGCGTGAGTGGTACAAAAATCCAGTGAAACATAGCTGACATAGCAAACTGGCCGCGCGACCAGTTGATCAATGACATGTCAAAATTTCCCATAATCTCTCATTTATTAATTGTTTGGTTCAGTTAACTGTTCGATGACATGACGACTCCGTTCTGAATCATTGTCGAAATTTGACTTTAAAAAATCAGGAAAAAAGAAAATGCGGAAGACGGCGAACATGAGAAACAATTTAAGCAAAATAATGACCCAAAGTTGACGCCCCCATTTTGGCATTCCCCGAAAACCATCAAGGTAAAAATGGAAAACTCTCAGAAAAAGATTGCCGTTTTTCGACATACCGTCAAATGTTAATGAATAATTTAAAGCGCCAAATTATTTAAAATAATGTTACAAAATACAAATTTAGAAAATTTAAAAGACCTCTGAATATTTAATAATTTATAAATGTACATTCTTACATAAGATAGTACGTAACTTTAAAATTACAGCATTTTGAGAGCAATTATGGAAAACCTAACTCTTTATTTAAAAGGTACTAAAAATATTTATCCCTCATTGAAAAAGAAAAACATGTAGGAAGGCAGGAAAAATACTTTACAATTAATGATTGATTTTTAGTACCTTTTGGGAAAAGACTTTGTCATCAGCAACAATTTTGACCATATAAAAACCCTGGTTAAGACCAGAAAGTTGTTTAAGTACAAACGGATTCAACCCGATAATGACAGATGAGAATTTTTGTTCATGCAATTTTCGGCCGGCAAGATCAAAAAGCTGAATGGTTACGCTATGTGTATCACGGGAATTGTAAAGAACAGATAAATCGTCCTGAAAAGGATTCGGAAAAACGGTTAAATCACCCGGATGACTTGCCAGGCCATGCTGAAAAGCAGAAAGAACTATTCTGGCCTGGTTGTAATCGGGAATTCCGTAACCATACTGATTATTTGGATTGTTGGCAAGGCTTCCGCTGTTTTGAATTGCTGTGAGGACCGAAATATTATTCATTTCGGGATCAATTTGCCATAGACATGCAGTCATACCTGCAATGATGGGTGAAGCAAATGAAGTACCACTTGCGGTGGCAGTTCCACCATTAGTTGAAGCAACGACCGCATCAGAACCCCGTGCAGCAATATTTGGTTTAAGTCTTCCATCGTAAGTAGGGCCAATAGAGCTGAATCCTGCAATCATCCCGTTTGCATCCACTGCGCCGATCGAAAAAACACTATCTCCATCTGCAGGAGCTCCGATCCATGGCCATGAAGATGAATTGCCCGAATTGCCGGCACTGTTCACAACAATCATTCCTCTGCTCATAGCTCTGTCGGCCGCAATGGTGGCTGGTGCTGTATTTCCATCCATATGTTCGTAAATATGGCTTTGCAATGGATCGTCAAAGCCAATGTATCCGAGTGATGAATTTATCACGTCAGCACCGGCACTGTCGGCATATTCAGCACCTGATGCCCAGTTATATTCTTCAATGATGTACTCGGTTTCAGAATCTTCTGTTCTCAACAGATAATAACTTGCCTGCGGGGCAGTTCCGATGAGCTGACCAGGCAAATTAGCCCCCATGGTCGAAAGAACCGAAGTACCATGAGTACTACCCTGAAAAACATTGGTGTCTCCATCCACAAAATCGTGCGTCCCAAGTATTCGTCCGTTTAAAAACAAGGTATCAAACGCATTCATCACATTGGTATAGGAAAAACCGGCATCCAGCACAGCAATCACCATCCCCTGTCCCTGAAAACCATCGTCATGTAAGGGAATACCGTTTATCTGATTAATCTGACCATAACCTAGTCCATAATTCAATGTTGTACTGTTTTTCAATGTAGTCAGTTCCTGAGCAGCATTGTATACAATTTCATTCATCTGACCAGGTTTATTTAGTGAAAATTCATCCAAATATGGCTCTTTATGATGATTGATATCGATAGCTGAAGCTTTGGAAACAGCTAATACAAAAGGGAGGGATTCGATCTGGCTTATTTTTGACGGATCTGTTGTGAAAATGGTTACTCCGTTTAACCACTTGGTAGGATTGATAATTTCAACTCCGATGTTAGCTACAGCCTCTATATACTGAGGATTTACCGGAAGATCGTGAATATCAAAAGGGATATTATATCTTTCACGACGCTCAATGGCCCGTTCTGAAAGATAAGCTTCCGGATTTTGAAAAGAGTAAGGTGAATCATTTTTATCCGTAAAGGCTACAAAATATTTGTCCGGATAAATCTGTCCATAACCAATGTACCCACTTAGTATTATTAGCAGAAGAAAAACAACTTTTTTCATGTTAAAATGATTATTTGATTGGATGTTTATTTTGTGATGGATTCCACTATTTAACGTTTCATCATGCTTTACAGATTAAGATAACTTTTCATGGTTGATTTTTGTTCATCATCAAACATTTCGCTATCGATAAGCTGAAGGATCATTTCACGAAATTTGTTTTGCCGGCAAAAAAAGGTAAGGGTTTCTTTTGCAGCATTTCTGATTTTATAATTCCAATGAAAAAGTCCTTCCATAATATTTTCCAGGCTTTGTTTATCCAGCAGATTAAGTCGGGCCAATGCATTCATTGCATTAATTCTTGTTTCAAACTCATAACTTGGTGAGGTATAATTTTTTAATTCAGGTTCAAAAGCATAACCACCGTTTTCGATAGCAATTTCAAGCCATTTTATGCGAATATTTCGCCCCCGCCATCCAATTTCTTCTTCAGTCTGACTAAGATATTTACCGTATTGCTGAGGAAATGAATGACACAGATTCATCAGCGCTAACTCGGCATTCAAATAGGATTTATCATTCAATAGCTGCTCGTACTTCTCACGTAACGATTCCGGAACAATCTTCAAATTTTCCAGAACGGCAAGCCTGACTTTGTCATCAGGGTCCTGAATAGCCGTAA
>RZYY01000317.1 GCA_009930115.1 Sphingobacteriia bacterium
TAATGTAAACTACATTAAACCAGGTCATTACAAACAATTTGCAAATGCTGTTGACAGAACTTTTCAGGACAGAAAAAAAGCGTTTACTGAAAAGCAAAATTGATTTACTTTCTTTTGTTTTCTTACAAAAGAAAGTAACAAACCCGCAACTGACGGAAAGTATTTAGATTTTTAGTTCTTCAACAGTGAACCAGACTTTTGAAACATCCTCATTTTTTGGTCACATTTTAAATTATCGTTTAATTTTGTTCCAATAAAATTATGATTTACTGTGAAAAAATTTAAAACCGGCATAGCATTAGGCGGTGGAGGTGCACGAGGTTTTGCTCACCTGGGTATGCTCAGGGCACTGGAAGAAAAAGGAATTAAGCCTGATGTGATTTCAGGCGTCAGTGCAGGAGCAATGGTCGGTGCATTCATTGCTTCCGGAAAATCGCCTGATGAAATTTTCCGCCTGATGAAAGATAATAAATTTACCGACTTTGCTCAGGTGATTGTTCCTAAAAGCGGTTTACTGAGCCTCGATAAAGTGCGTAAACTATTAAAAAAACATCTGGCCATTGATAATTTCAGTGAATTGAAAATTCCGCTTTACGTGGCTGCAACAAATCTTCTTGACGGCAAAACAGAATATTTTAATTCAGGGTCACTGCTCGATGCTGTTCAGGCTTCCATGTCAATACCTGTGTTGTTTTCACCTGTAAAAATCGGAAAGGGACTCTATGCTGATGGCGGAATCATGAATAATCTGCCCGTTGATCCGCTTATTGGAAAGTGCAAACGCACCATCTGTATCAGCATCAGCCCCGTGCAAAAGGCGAAAAACATCAAAACACTGATCGATGCCGCCGTGCGCACTTTTCAACTGAGTGTGGAAGCCAATACCAGAGGGATTGAAGATAAATGTGATCTGTTTATCGAACCGGAAGCACTTGCAGACTATGATCTGCTCAATACTTCGCATGTGGACGAAATGTATGACATTGGCTATGAATATTGCAAAAACCTCAAAATCAAACTTTAACCTATTCCTATGAATTCTTTTGAACGTGTATTGAAATGGCTGCAAAATATCTGGAATACCGAGCTTCTGAAGCTTGGTGAAACCGCTCTCACCTTTCGTTCTTTCGTTATCGTTATCATCTCTATCATTATCCTGTTCTATCTTACCGCCAAGCTCAAAAAGCTGCTTGCCCTGAAAATACTCCCACGCTACAAAATGGATACAGGTGTAAGTCAGTCCATTGCAACTATTATTCGTTATACTTTGCTGATACTGGGATTATATATCATTCTGCAAACCTCCGGTATAGACCTCAGTGCATTAGGTGTGCTTGTGGGTGCACTCGGTATTGGAATTGGTTTTGGATTACAGAACATCACCAACAATTTTATCAGCGGGATCATCATTTTATTTGAACGTCCCATCAAAGTAGGTGACCGTGTTGAGCTGGATGAGATTGCGGGTACGGTGTCCAATATCTCAGCCCGCGCTACTACTGTTATTACCAATGATAACATCAGTGTGATCGTGCCCAATTCCGACTTCATCAATCAACGTGTAATCAACTGGAGTTTAAACGATCGTACTGTCAGGCTTAATTTTCCGGTAGGTGTGTCCTATAAGGAAGACCCCGCCAGAATAAAAAAATTGCTGCTCGAAGTAGCTGACAGTAATCCGGGAGTGCTAAAAGACCCAAAGCCTGATGTGCTTTTCAATGAATTTGCCGAAAGCAGTTTAAATTTCAATCTGAGGGTTTGGTCTTACGAATACAGTAACAAACCGCAGGTGCTGAAGAGTCAGCTTTACTATGCCATCTTCGAAAAGTTCAAGGAACACAACATCGAAAT
>RZYY01000318.1 GCA_009930115.1 Sphingobacteriia bacterium
TTTAAACGAATGCTTCAGAAAATTAACCGCGAGATCACATCATTCCTCATCAAAGGAGATTTACCTACTCAGGCTCCCGGAAATGTCAGAGAAGCACATGTTAGTCAGCGGGCCGACCGGCGAAAATTACAGGAAGGACGCGATGACCTTCTGTCTCAGGCACACAGCAATACACAGCAACGCCAAAAACCTCAGCCGGTAAAGGTTGAAAAAAAGATTGGCCGTAATGAACTATGTCCCTGTGGAAGTGGAAAAAAATATAAGAACTGTCATGGAAAAGGTTTGTAAATAATTGATTGATAACAATCTTCTTTTAACATAACCATTCCTGATCATAAACTACACTTCCTGAATAAAAACCTTTCGAAAACAAATTCAAACAACTAAGATGCTTAAAGAATTGATCAGATTTCAATAAAATATTCTTGTTGTTTTCCTGTCGAATTCTAATTTTTTTTAAATCATAACCAACAAATGAATTAAAAATAAGACATTTGCAGGCTAAATAAAACCATACATCTATAAACATAATTTTATTTATCATTTTATTCAAACTTGCACAGATCATGAACAATAATTTGAAGGAAAAGCTTCGCAGTGCCTTAAAGGCTCATGACAATGTTTACAGTAACATTCCACGCAGAGAAATGATCAAAATGGCAGTGGATAACAAAGAGGCCATTATTTCAGTGTCAGGAGCTCTGGCAACATGGACACCGGTAGAATCAACAGGACGCTCGCCAAAAGATACAGTTGCAGTGCGCCGTAAAATCTCAGAGCATACCATCGACTGGACTTCACCCAATAACATTCCCATAGATGAAGAAACTTTCGATATGCTTTTCGACGATGCATTGAATTTCTTAAAAGAGGTACCACAGGTTCATGTTACCGATCGTGTTGTAGGTGCTGACACCAAATATGCACTTCCGGTGAAAACTGTAACCAATCATGCCCTTACAAGCTTGTTTACAGACAACATGTTTCGTCCTGTTCCTCAAGATATCGAACAAAGTGTTTTTTACGGCAATGGATACGAATTTATATCTCTGCCATATCATAAGCTGGATGCTTCAAAATATGAAGGAAGATTAAGAAAATTGCCCAATGGGAAAACATCTGATATGGTTGTTGCCATGGATTATGATCGGCGTGTTGGTGTAATTATCGGATCAGCCTACATGGGCAGTGTAAAGAAAATGATTTTCACCGTGATGAATTATCTTTTACCTTTTGAAGGTGTGCTGCCACTTCACTGCTCAGCAAATGAAGGTGTAAATGGGGATTCTGCTTTGCTGTTAGGACTCTCGGGGACCGGCAAAACAACTCTTTCAGCCGATCCAACAAGAGCTCTTCTTGGTGATGACGAACATGGCTGGAGCAACGATGGAATAGCAAATTTTGAATACGGCTGCTACGCAAAAATGATCGATATCAATCCAAAAAAAGAACCAGATATCTACGATGCCATCATGCATAAGGATGATTACCTTAACCATGGATCAATTGTTGAAAATGCTATGATTTATCCAGATGGAAGGTTTGACTACAATGACGATCGCATAACACCAAATTCAAGAGCATCCTACCTGCTAAGCTACCTTAAAAACATCAAAAAATCTTCTGTATCAGGGCACCCCACAACAATTTTATTTCTTACTGCCGATGCCTATGGAGTACTACCTCCTGTATCAAGGTTGAATGAAGATGAAGCAATGCTTTGGTTCTTAATGGGATATACCAGCAAACTTGCCGGAACAGAAACCGGAGTCACTGAACCACAGGCCACATTTTCCCGATTCTTCGGACAGCCATTTATGCCGGGAAATCCTGATGTTTATGCCACTATGC
>RZYY01000319.1 GCA_009930115.1 Sphingobacteriia bacterium
CATATAGTAGGGGGACGCTTCATACTCCTCCATCACGATGCCGTCAGCCTGTGGCGTAATTTCCATGGTTACCGGGCTAGTAAAGGCATCGGCAGGAATCGTCAGTGTGAGCCCATCCTTGTAAACTGTTCCCCCGGTTTTATCCACGCTGGTGTTTTCTTTCGGCTCATTGTCTCCCGGTTCATTTCCTTCCTGGTCGTTGTTTCCAGGCTTTTCTTCATTGGGAGGATCCTTCTTTCCCGTTTCCTCGGGTATCTCGATGATTTCTTCCGGTCCACTGCATTGTTGAGTGGTTACAGTAAAAAAAATAAGAAGCAGTGTGCATAGCAGGATGCCTGTTCTACTTGTCCTTCTTTTTGTGGTGTGTTTCAATGATTTCATCGCATGTTTATTTTATGTTGTATTCCTTTGTAAGAAAAGAAGTTTAATCCATAACCACACTGACAAACAAACAAAAAAGAATAACAAAACGTAAAAAAAAAGGACAATTTACCTTAAAGCTTGTTGACGAAGCCACCGACTGGGGGTGGTACCGGTGATTTTTTTGAAGTTACGGTAAAAAGATACTTCATTGGAGAATCCCGATTGTTCACTGATTTCCAGCATGGAGAAAGTAGATGCGGAATCGACCATCATGGTTTGTGCGTACCCGATGCGATATCGGTTGATGTAATCAGAAAAAGACAATCCCAGTTCCTGGTTAATATAATTTGAAACGTAGGTTCTGTTACTGCCTACGTGAAAGGCAACATCGGAAATGTGCAAATCTTTCTGCCTGAAAATCTGTTCTTCTTCTATCAGTTGCTTCAGACGCCTGCTGAGGATGGTTGTGTCTTGATTTCCGAGCGTCTCAGTCTCTGTTACTTCCTTGCACACATTATCAGTTTCCTTGCAGAAATCTGTTGCGGTAAAATGCTGGGTATAGGCTATGTAGCTGACCAAAAAAAGCATACTGCCAAAAATGAGTGAAGGAATGACCAGCAACCATGATTCCTGGATAAAGAATTCCCTGCCCAGTAGGTTGGCAGTGCCCGAAAAGATTGCGAACAGCATAAAGATTAACAGTAATTTTTGTACCGGAGCCATGGTCCTGTTTTCGGTATCGGCATAATAATTGGAAACCGCCCGGTTGAATCGGGACAGTTTTTGATACCCATAATAGGTAACAGGAAGCAACTGTAGGATAAACAGTCCCTTGGTGACACCAATCCGAAGCTCCTGAGCCCGTTCGGCAAAGGAGAATAAATTTAACTTATCGGTTATCTGGAAAAAATGGTGTGCTACGAAATTGATTCGCTCCGTTTCGTTCATCATGCCATAGAAAATCAAAGACAACACGCCGATAATCACTGCTGGCAGGAGAACCCAGTAACTCTTCAGACTAAACTGTTCAATGCTGGTTAATTTACAAATATAGAGATAGTAGAGCGGATAAACTGCCAGAGAGCAGAAGGTGTAGAAACTCTCAATCAGACTGTAATAATAAACATACCGATGAAAATAAACTGCGTGAGAAAAATAAAGTAAGGTACATGCCAGCAGAAAGTAAGTAAAAAACTTTTTCGCCGGATCCATATGTTTATATTGTATTAAAAACAGGATCAGCCAAAACAAACAAACAAAAAAAGGCAGTCCGGAAAAAATATTTTGTATCATTACCATCTATGTCCTAAAAGTCTCAAATAAAAGTTGCATGTATCAGATAAAGTATTTATCTTTAAGGTGTTAAATAAAAAATCAGTACTGACCGACTAAAAAATGAAGAAAATATAGGGACTTAACCGAAGTCTCGTCCCTAAGTTGTAAATTTGGATTGTCAAAAACTAAATTTCCAACC
>RZYY01000320.1 GCA_009930115.1 Sphingobacteriia bacterium
CAGTTACGGTTATATTGACCGCTCCTTCTCCGATCTGAAATCCTGGTACCTCTCCGGCGGCTACTACAGCAGCAATTCAGTGATCCGACTCAACATTTTCTCCGGAAAAGAAATTACCTATCAGGCATGGAACGGAATTCCTTCTGACAGCCTGAGTAGCAACCGGACTTACAATCCTTCCGGTGAATATTACAACACCGAAGGCAATATCAGCTACTATGACAACGAAACCGACAACTACCAGCAGGATCATTATCAACTGCTATTATCCCAAAAAATTGACAGAAATATCAATCTTAACCTTTCACTCTTTCATGTCAGAGGATTTGGCTATTACGAAAATTACAAGCCTGAGCAGGATTTTTCGAAATACGGTCTTGAAAATCTTGTTGCCGGCAGCGACACTGTTAGTGAGACTGATCTTATCCGACGAAAGTACCTTGATAATTATTTTTATGGCTCTGTCTTTTCGCTGAACTGGCAAATATCCAAAAAGATAAAGAGTGTAATCGGCGGCGGATATGATTATTACGACGGCGACCATTTTGGTACCATCATCTGGGCAGAATTTGCCCCCAAAAGCTCGCCCGATTATAAATGGTACGAGAATAACGGAATTAAGAAGCAAGCCAACCTGTACACAAAAATTTATTTTCAGCCCTCAGAAGGAATCAACACCTTTGCCGACCTGCAACTCAGAAGTATCGATTACAAAATTACAGGAACACACGACAACCTGATGGACATATCCCAGAACCATGATTTTCTCTTTTTCAACCCAAAAGCTGGTGTGCTTATTGACCTTAATCAGCGCAATCAGTCTTATGTATCATTGGCAATGTCGCATCGTGAGCCAACCCGCGGTGATTTCAGGGATGCTGATGCTGACAACCGTCCGCGCCGTGAGAAGCTATTTAATCTTGAGGCTGGTCACAATTACATCCTGAACAATCTGAAGCTGAATGCCAATTTTTATTACATGTATTATGAAGACCAGCTTGTCCTCACGGGGAAAATTAACAATGTCGGGAATCCGATATTCATTAATGTACCTCAAAGCTACCGCACCGGACTGGAAATCACAATGGGCTGGAAAATTACCCCGCAGTTGACCTGGGAGGCAAACAGCACTTTCAGCAAAAATAAAATCAGGAACTTTACAGAATATGTGGACAACTGGAGTCCGCCTTATGACCAAATCTCAAAAAATCTGGGAGAAACTGACATCTCTTTTTCACCTTCAATAACTGCCAACAGCATACTAAGGTATCAGCCGGTGAACAACCTTCAACTCAGCCTGGTATCAAAATATACGGGGAAACAGTTTATTGATAACACTTCCAGTGACAGCCGTGCACTTGATGCCTATTTTGTAAATGACATCAGGGCAAATTACACACTCACAGCAAATTTTATCAGGAAGGTAAGTTTTTTTGTGCTGCTCAACAATATTTTTGATGTGGAATACGAAACCAATGCATGGGTTTACCGTTACAGCGAAGACAACAATGAATACAACATGAATGGTTATTTTCCGCAGGCAGGAATCAATTTTCTCGCTGGTATCACCCTTGGTTTTTAATTTGATTGATGGCACTACACAGATTTTTGTTCTGCACTTTTGCCTGAAAAAAACCACAGACCGGCAAACATGAGCAATCCGTTAAGAATAAGAAGCTCAAAACCAAATTTATAGCCGTTCAATATGGTTGATGAATGATTACTTATCAGATAGCAGATCAAAGGTGAGAGCACAGCAACTAGTGGGATAAAACGGTCAGCTACTGGTCGTTTGGTAAAAAGTCCAAAAGCATACAAGCCC
>RZYY01000321.1 GCA_009930115.1 Sphingobacteriia bacterium
GTTCGAAACCTTTTAAAAAACCTACATCCATCTGAATTCCTTCGCACCGGTTACAATATTCCCAAAGCTTTTGAGGAATTTATTGCTTCGTATGAACGTTTGGGGAAATACGAGGATGAAGAAGAAAATCTGATTGATGTACTGATTGTAAAACTCAAGCGTAACCATTCCATTGATTATGCGCGTAGTACACAGCGAAACTTTGTACGCTGGTACCTGAACGAAAAAGGAAAAGATGCTGCTTTGGTGGCTTTTCATACAGAAAAATCAAGCGAGTGGCGGTTTTCATTTATCAAAATGCAGTACAGCCTCAAAAAGAAAAAGGATGAACTGACTCCCGCCAAACGTTCTTCATTTATGGTGGGCGAATCCGGTAAAAGCCATACTGCACAACGCCAGTTAATTGATTTACTGAAAAACGACCATGCCCCCCATCTTTCCGATATTGAAGATGCTTTTAGCATAGAAGCCGTTTCAGACGAGTTTTACGAAAAATATAAAACCCTGCTTTTTAACCTGGTAGATGAAATCGAAAAGATTGTAAAAAAAGACAAAACAGTAAAAGAAGAATTTGAACGCAAAAACATCAGCATTTTGAATTTCTCCAAAAAACTGCTTGGGCAAATCGTGTTTCTGTATTTCCTGCAGAAGAAAGGCTGGCTGGGTTTGGAAGAAAAGGAAAAATATGGCGATGGTGATAAAAACTTTTTGCGCAGCCTGTTCAATAAAACAAAAACGGGCGAAAACTTTTTTAATGATTATCTTGAATTCCTGTTTTACGATGCACTTAGCAAAAAACGGGTAACCGATTATTACGACCGGTTTAAAACCCGCATCCCATTTCTGAATGGCGGTTTATTCGACCCCATTGAATTTTACGACTGGCAAAAAACCGATGTTATTATCCCGGATAAAATCTTTTCCGACCGCAAAAACGATGAAGAAGGAAGCGGAATACTCGATGTTTTCGACCTGTATAACTTTACAGTAAAAGAAGATGAACCGTTGGAAACAGAAGTTGCCATCGACCCTGAAATGCTGGGAAAAGTATTTGAACGGATGCTGGACGTAACCGAACGTAAAAGTAAAGGTGCATTTTACACTCCCCGTGAAATTGTGCATTACATGGCACAGCAAAGCTTGCTTTATTTTTTAGAAACAGAGCTAAATCAAACGGTATCATTTAATAAACCTGGGAATAATCAATCGGAACTTTTTGGCAATTCAGGTAAAAAGGGACAACTTGATTTGGTTACTGAAAACAAAGCAGGTGTTGTGCCCAAAGACGACCTTGAAACTTTTATCCATTTCGGGGAACATATTATTGACAAGGACGTTGCCATTGAAGAAGGCAAACTAAGCCAAACAGCCAACAAACAGCAAATACCCGAAAGCATACGCCAAAATGCCGATGCCATTGACCAGGCACTTGAAAATATAAAAATCTGCGACCCGGCGGTAGGTTCCGGTGCATTCCCCGTGGGAATTATGAACGAAATCGTAAAACTTCGTAAACTGTTAAACCCTTTCCTGAAAAAAGAAAGTGCCGATGAACGCAGCGCATACCGTTTTAAATCCAATGCTATACAAAATTCCATTTATGGGGTGGACATTGATGCCGGAGCCGTGGAAATTGCCAAACTTCGTTTGTGGCTTTCAATGGTTGTTGATGAAGAACGGATTGATAATATTGAACCCTTACCTAATCTTGAATATAAAATTGTACAGGGAAATTCCTTGATTAATATTCCTGACGGCACCGCAATTAACGATGCATTAGCCACTGAAATTGAAAATTTAACAACAGC
>RZYY01000322.1 GCA_009930115.1 Sphingobacteriia bacterium
CTTCGTGACAGTTCTTTGCGTCGTCCTTTCATACCGCCGGTTTCCATTACAATCAATTTCGGAAAACCCAGAGAATATTTCTCGGAAAAATCAACCAACGCGTGTGTGACACCAATGAGCAGCGTTTTTTGTTTTTTATTTTGCAACGAATTCAGCGTTGAAAAAAGCTTTTCGTGATCATACAGGTAAAATCCGGATTCCGGTTTATTGCTGCATTTTATCCAATGATCAACCATATACACCAGCGATGAATGCTGCCGTTCGAGGTAGCCGGGAAGCAATGCAAGCACGACATAATCCTCGATACTGCCATAAAAGTTTCTGAAGCAGTTCATTGCGGAGGCCAGATACAGACCTGGATCAACAATATAATGGCGACCAGTTTCGGCAGCTGTTGTACCGCTGGTTTCGAAAAATAATTTTGCTGTGCAATTGTCCGGAAGAATTTTGTTGTAGCGAAAAAGATTCACAGGCAGACAAGGAATGTGCTGCAAAGAGCAAACATTTTCCGGTGTCTTTCCGGTGTTGTTGCAAAATATTCTATATATGCCATTGTGCTTATAATGCCAGGAAAAGAGAGCGAGTGCGGCATGTTCAAATTCCGCAGAAGTCTGAATGCTGAAAATGGATTTGGATAATATTTCAAGACCTGTCATCGTTATTTTTCGTACCTTAGTGCAAATTTTTTGAAAGTGCGTTCAAAGTTACAAATATTCTTCCTGACAGCAATTTTGGGTGTTGCGTTTTTCAGTTGCATCGAACAGCGTGAATATCCGATAGAACCAGCCATTACATTTAAGAGTTTTGCGACAATGAAAAGTGTGGCCGGTCATGACAGCATTGGCTATCTGACCATTGAATTTACTGATGGAGACGGCGATGTAGGGCTTGCGCAGTCAGATACTCTTCCACCGTATAATCCCGGCAGCGATTTTTATTACAATTTCTTCATTACTTTTTTTCAAAAAACAGGCAATGATTTTCAAGAAATAACAACACCATATAACAGTCGTATTCCGGATGTAAATCCGGAACATATTGACAAGGATCTGGTTGGTGACATTAGCATTGAAATTGATTTGAATATTCTTTCACTGATTTTGGCCAGCGACACCATTAAAATGAAGGCCTATATGGTTGATCGGGCATTGAATGAAAGCAATATGATTGAAACGCCTGCGATAACGCTGGATTTTCCTTGAAGCTTGCGGCGCTTTGCTTCTCAAGTTGAAAGTTATAAGGTTATAAAGTTTTAAAGGTGATGTAAAAGCATGCGGCATGCAGTGCTCAAAGGAAAATACTCGATGCTGTGTTACCCTTGTTACCTTGTAACGATTTTCGCTTTCAGCGGAATAAATTTCACGATTGTAACGATTGTAACGAAAGAATCTAAAATCAAAAATTTTTATCCTGAGCAGAGACGAAGGACACCTGATCAGAAATCTTAAATCTACAGGTTTGGTCGATTTTTTTGCAAACACCACTTTTTCAGTCAGATAATTTATCGTACCTTTGCACGCTCAAATTGTCAGCAAACAGGCAATTAGCATAAAAATCAACAATAATCAGCATTTTCAGATGAGTAACATTTCAAAATTGAGGAATATAGGCATTGCAGCGCATATCGATGCCGGGAAAACTACTGTTAGTGAGCGAATTCTGTTTTTCACAGGTGTCAACAGAAAAGTTGGAGAAACGCACGATGGTGCAGCCACCATGGATTTTATGAAGCAGGAACAGGAGCGTGGAATTACCATTGCTTCTGCAGCAATAACTGCTTTCTGGAAGGATCATCAGATTAACC
>RZYY01000323.1 GCA_009930115.1 Sphingobacteriia bacterium
GGTCATTGACAGGGTCATTGACCAAATGAGCGATTGGTCGGGAACAGCAATCAGCAACTACTCACATAAAGACATGCCCTGGTTGGCATCCAAGGAAGGAGAATATATTGATTACGAATTGGTTTTTTATCGTGAAATCCCATATTCTGTAAGAAACTACAAAGAGGAAGATGAGTAGTGATGGAATTTGATCAATTGCCTGAATATGATAAGGATTTAAAAAAGCTATTGAAAAAGTACAGAACGCTGAATGACGATCTGAAGGTTGTCAAACAGGTTCTGGAAATATTTCCGGATGAAAGGGCTCCATTCAGCTTCAGGATTGATAACCTGGGTATTTCTACCTGTATAATTAAAATCAAAAAGATCGCATGTAAGTCTCTAAAAGGACGTGGACATAATTCGGGATTGAGATTGGTCTACGCTTATTTTCGTGATGAACAGAAGGTGGTTTTTATTGAACTATATCACAAAAACGTTAAGGAGAATGAGGATCGGCAACGAATCCTGAAGCATTTTATCTAAAGTAGCTGATGCTTAATCCTGTTTGGCCTGACCAGGTACGAAAAACCCCACAAAACCGCCACCGGTAGGGTGACTAGGATAGCCTCAATAATAATGATAACGCATTGATAGAACATGAATTTCTCTGTTGACTACTCTGTAGATCAGACGATGTTCTTTATTTATCCTGCGACTCCACCATCCGGATAATTCATGCTTTAGTTCCTTAGGTTTACCTATACCATCATATGGGTGCTTCTGAATATCGTTCAACAGGCTGGTAATTTTTTTCATAATTAATGTTTGACCAGATGTCTTCCAATACACTATATCTTTCCTTGCCTGATCAAAAAGAATTACTTCCATATGTCTTTAATATTCACCCCCACACCTTTATCTGTACCATTCTCAATTTTTTCCAAAGCTTTCTTCAACCGTTTGGCATTTGCAGGACTTGATAATAAATATTCAGTTTCATCAAGAAGTTGAAGCGGAATCACGGCAAATGCTTCATAACGACCACGTTGTATAATAATTCGTTCTGTTTTGGACAAGTCTAGATAATATTTCTGCTTTTCCCGGAATTCTGTTGCGCTGATTGCTTTCATAACAAATAAATGTACATTATCATGTACAAAGATACAAGAAAAATCTTATTATCCTACTTAAGCCGAGCCGGTTTTGAAGGCTCGTTTTTTCAGACACCGTTCGTTGCTCTCTTGAATGCTCTGGAGTAGTTCAACGCCCACCGTAGGAATGCTTTTGACATGACCAGGTACGAAAAACCCCCAAAAACGCGCCTGGTGAGGCAGTTTTAGGGGTGACCAGGTACGAAAACAGGGGTAAAGTGCGCCTGGTCATAATCTTCAAAGAAGAGTCATTTTGTCAAGTGTCACATATATAGCATCTTACAAAATTATCATCTGTTCGCATAAAACCACCAGGTACGAAAAACCCCCAAAAACGCGCCTGGTGGGGCTGTTTTAGGGCTGACCAGGTACGAAAACAGGGGTAAAGTGCGCCTGGTGGGTACATTTCAGGTCTGAACAGGGGCCAAAACCTGGCAAAACTACCCCTGGTGGGCATGTTTCAGTCTGTCAGCAGATCAATGGTATGCTGCACCAAAGACATGTCGCCCCACATGCCATGGTGGGGAATGACTGTTTTGGCTTGGGGGTACTTTTGCTGCAAAACCTTCAAGGATAGGGGCCATTCAGACAGGTTGGCGTCTCCGGTAAATCCCAAATTTTCAGCATGCAAAGTTTTTACCATGCAGCCCCCGAAC
>RZYY01000324.1 GCA_009930115.1 Sphingobacteriia bacterium
ACAAAGATCAATTTGAAAGTTTAACGTCGCCTTATCTGATCTGTGCGAGTCGTAATCCGGGTGGTGTGGGCTTTGACTTTGAGTATGCAGGAGAAAAGGGGGGAGCTAATAACCTTGATGACCCGACAGTTGAAGATTTCACCTATGATGTAAAAATCCTGACAATCAAAGGTGAAAAACCGGATGGCACGCTGGGAGGTGCACCCTACATTCAATTATCAACTAATTCGAAAGCAATTAACTATACGACTATTGATCACAGCTGTACAGGAATCTCTGATTTCACGAATCTGAATCAATCCAATATTCAAAACTATCTTCTACAGTCTGACGGCTTATCTTTTGATCTTACAACCCTTCCAACCGGTTCTACCGGCAGCCCTCTCATGCAACAGCTCTTACAGGAATACAATAAGCTGGTTATCGGACAACGATGGAAAGAGGCCGCCAACAATGATATTGCGGATGATGAACCGATATGGATCATTCAAACAGAAGAGGGGAGAATAGTGAAATTTATCATTACCGATTTCCCTGCCGATCCGGCACCTACGACAACAGGCTATATTGCTATCAGTTGGGATTTTGTGGATTAGTTCTGAAAAGTAGAATAACCATGTTAGAGATTCAGGATTTACATGTTGCAATTGATAAAAAAGAGATACTGAAAGGGATTAACTTAACCATTCCCGATCACGAGGTTCATGCTCTCTTCGGACCAAATGGGTGTGGAAAAAGTGTGCTTATCTGCGCCATCATGGGGTATCCGGAATTCAAGATAACCGGAGGGAAGATCTATTTCAATCAAAAATGTATCAACGATCTGAGTATTGACGAAAGGGTTAAACTGGGGATTGGAGCGATGGAACAACGACCACCCACCGTAAGGGGGGTTAAACTTGGGACCCTAGCTGAGATGATTTTGCAAATGAAAGGAGAGACTCTGCAGGGAATGGGTGATATTTCTAAGAGATATGAGATGGATCGTTTTTTTGACCGGGAGATCAATGATGGTTTCTCGGGAGGAGAAATCAAAAAATCAGAGATGTTCCTGTTAATGATCGCCAACCCTTCTTTTGTGATACTTGATGAACCGGATTCCGGGGTGGATCCGGAACAATTGAAAACGATCGGCAACATGATTAACCAGTCATTACATATCACAGAATTGCCAGGAGAACGATGTAAAACGGGAGATAGATCTTCCGGCATCATCGCGACTCACTCTGCGGCTATTCTTGATTACGTGCAGACAGATAAAGCGCATGTGATGATTGACGGACAAATAAAATGTTCCGGCAATTCACTGTTATTGATGAATCAGATCAGAGGATATGGATATGATTATTGCGTAAAATGTCAACAATCAATAGACAATGATGAAAAAAAGTGATGCGTCTCATATGGACCGTTTGCCTGTAGATTTCTCGAAGTACAAAGTGCTCAATAAAACAGATAATCTCCCAGACCTTTTTTCAACATTAAGCCAGGATGATTATGACAGTTTGAAGCAGGTTGGCTTGGATATGAAGAGACCTCCTGATATGGGGCGTTTTTTGCTCTTTGATCACAACCCATTTGTTACTATTTCACAAACTGAGGGAGTGGAGATCCTACCATTGCCGGATGCGATGAATCGTTATCCCTGGATGATGGAGAAATACTATTTCAAGGCAATTGATCGAAATATGGATGAGTTCACCCGTCAGGTTGCTGAGGGTGAAAACCAGGGTTATTTTATCAGGGTAAAAAAAAATGTCAGGCTGAATCATCCCATCCAT
>RZYY01000325.1 GCA_009930115.1 Sphingobacteriia bacterium
CTGCACATTCGGAGGTCTTGGCAAGACAGAAGCTTCCTTGCAGATCAGGAAAAAACTGGAAGAACAGGATCGCTGATAGTTCAAAGTTTCGGATGATATAAAAAAAGTTGGGTCGGCTTTATTTGCCTGTCCGACTTTTTTATATTGTTGAAGTGTTTAATATGAAAATTTGGTTTTACTTGTTAAAAGGGGATCTTTTTTTATTGAGATTGGACGTGATGCGGTATTTTATCATTGAAGCCAAGTATGAAAAGTGCTTTTGCATTATACACACGGAGTGTTGAAAATCTTATTATTTTACGAAAAAATTAGCGAACATTTTTCTGTTTTCTTTTTTACATACCAGATAGTAGGTTACATTGACCTCTGGGTCACCGATGGGGATTGCCACACGTCCTTCGGAAAAACGGTGCTCATTATTTACAAGATCCGACGTAAAGCAAGGCAACACGGAACTGTTAACAAGCTCCTCAAAGAAATAACGTTCGTTCTGTACAATGAATCTTGAATCTGGCATCTTACGTATCACTATGTCGGCCCAGAATCCGATCTCGGAAAAGAGTAGCATCTTTTCTCCGTTCATTTCTTTCATATTCAGAGACTTCCGTTTGGCAAAGCGATGTTTTTTCGGCAGCAGGAACATCAGATGTTCCTCTCCGATTTTTACTGAACAATATTCAAGTTTGTCCGGCTCAAAAGGGAGAACGATCAATTGATAAAAATTGTTTTCAAGACCTTCCAAAAGCTCTGATGGTTTTTTCAGTTCTGTTGAAATCGCCATTTCTGGATATGATTCAGAAATCCTGCGTATCAGATCTGGAATCTGAACTGCAGCGCCTGAACCAATCGAGATTGTCCTATTTGCACGGTCATATGCGCGGATCTTGCGGATCATGTCATCGGTCTGTTTCAAGATAAGTGAAATCTCTTCTGCAGCCAAAACACCATTGCTGTTAAAATTGATGCTGTTTTTCGTTCGCTCAAACAGTGGAACGCCAAATTCAGTTTCTGCTTTTTGCATTGCCCTGGTTATGGTGGGTTGTGATATATGGCATTGCTCTGCCACCCCAGACAGAGTCCCGTTTTTTGCGAAGGCAACAAGGTATGTCATTTCTTCATAGCTCAGCATGAAATCACCCGCAGTAATGCAATATAATGATATTTTATCGTGAATATTCGCCTTTGTTAATATCTACTATTCATAATATGAATTGTAGACTGTCGACCTGATATTGTACTTATGACTGCCAATCGACTATTTTAAGGTCAGTACGAGGTTATTAAGATATATTTTTCTTATAATATATGGGTGGGGAATCCCTCTTCATTCAGCAAAGATACTGAATAACAAAGTAATTAGTATTAAAAGGAGTATGAATAGTTGAAATCTCCTGCTTGAGTCAGATAAAGTAGGTTTGTATGTACCTTTCTGTGAAACACATTGAGAAGTAAATCAGCAGCATTTATCCTTGACGGAAGGCCATCCGGATGTCGAAGGAATTTGACAGATAGAAGATTTTAAAATTTACGGAAAAGAGGTGAGGTTATATTGAAAAGGCCGGAATTATTTGCAGCTACGCTTGGTGTTATCTTTCTGATCAGCATAACCGGAAGCGGGACCGGGACGGTCAACGCGACTTCGGTCCAAAGTGAAAGTGAACAGAATGCACAAGTACAGAAAGCGAGATCCTCCGATGTGATGACAGTAATAACTAACGGAAGTGACAAAGTGGAATTGAATTACGATGCGACCCGGGAAGCAATGCTGATCAGGGCTGATC
>RZYY01000135.1 GCA_009930115.1 Sphingobacteriia bacterium
ATGAAAATGATCAGTTTGTACGTGCTGATGATTTTTTCAGCCATTTATTTATTGTCCTGTGGTCAAAATGGAAAATCCAGCGCTTCAGGTGATACTACAGGACAAAACGAACAAATTTCGACACCTACAGCAGACCAACCCGCCGAGTCAAAACAGACAACTGCAGCTCCGGCTGAAAAAAAACAACAAAAAGCAGTCATATCTACCGGTTTTGGCGATATGACCATTGTGCTTTATGATGAAACTCCGGTTCATCGTGACAACTTCATCAGACTGGCAAAAGAAGGATTTTACGACGGCACATTATTTCACAGAGTCATTAAGGATTTTATGATTCAGGGCGGCGATCCGGACTCAAAAAATGCAACACCTGATAAACCTTTGGGAACAGGTGGCCCCAGTTATACGCTGCAGGCTGAGTTCAACCCCGAATTTATTCATAAAAAAGGAGCACTGGCTGCTGCTCGTCAGGGCGATCAGGTAAATCCGGAGCGAAGATCTTCAGGATCACAGTTTTATATTGTCCAGGGTAAAAAAGTTACCCGTACTGAATTAAATAATATCGCTCAACGGGGCGGAGTGTTTTATACAGCCGATCAGATTAAAACCTATGAAACCATTGGCGGAACTCCATTTCTTGATCAGCAATACACTGTTTTTGGTGAGGTCATTTCCGGACTTGAGGTCATTGATAAAATTGCTGCTGCACAAACCGGAAGCGGCAACCGCCCGATAAAGGATATTAAAATGACAATCAGGCTGATCAACGAATAAACAATTTTTTTTAAACATCATGTCCATGAAAAAAATATTACTGCTCGTATTTGCAATCAGTTTTACCTTTGCCGCCACATTAAAAGCTCAGGATAAAATGGTAAAATTCATTATTTCGACCGAGTATGGCGACATTAAAGGTGTTCTTTACAATGAAACACCGCAACACCGCGACAACTTTATCAAACTGGCGGAAGAAGGATGGTACAACGGATCAATTTTTCACCGCGTTATCAACAACTTCATGATTCAGGGCGGGCAGGGAGCCAATGGAAAGCAAGACCCGGGTTATACTGTTCCCGCTGAAATTTTACCAAAATATTTTCACAAAAAAGGCGCACTGGCTGCAGCCCGCATGGGCGACCAGGTCAATCCTGAACGCGCTTCTTCAGGATCACAGTTTTACATTGTCCACGGCCAGGTATTCAACGATGCCACACTAAATGCCATGGAACAAAGAAGTGGCACCAGTTATTCTGAAGAACAACGCAAAGCTTACACCACCACAGGAGGAACACCTCACCTGGACGGTGCTTATACTGTTTTTGGCCAGGTTGCCGACGGCTTTGATGTAATTGATAAAATCGCCGCTGTGAAAACTGCTCCGGGTGACAAACCCATTAAAGATGTGAAAATGACCATTAAAATTATCAAGTAACAGCTTTCAGCACAATTATCATTTTCATGAAAGAAAAAATTGAAAAATTACGCAGTGAAGTCAATGCTTTTACAACTAATGATGCTGACCAGCTGGAAGTTTTCCGTCTGAAATATCTCAGTCGAAAAGGCGAAATACCTTTGCTTTTCGATGCTTTCAAAAATATTGCCCCTGACGATCGAAAGGAGACAGGTCAGGCGTTGAATGAGCTGAAGAACAAGGCTCTTGAAAAATACAATCAGATCAGGAAAGAAATATCGGAGAAAGAGCTTACTGCAACTGCTACCGCAACTGACCTGACCCGGCCAGTTAATTTCAGAGACAGTGGCGCACGACATCCCATTTCCATTGTTCGCAGGCAAATCATTGATATCTTTTCGCGGATTGGCTATACAGTTGCAGAAGGTCCGGAAATTGAAGATGACTGGCACAATTTTTCAGCTTTAAATTTCCCCGAAGAACATCCTGCCCGTGATATGCAGGACACATTTTTTATCAACGATCCGGAAGCCCTTGCTTCAAATCGTATTGCACTCAGAACGCACACCAGTTCGGTTCAGGTGAGGGTTATGGAAAACAACAAACCGCCAATCAGAATTATTGCTCCGGGAAGAGTGTTCCGGAATGAAGCAATATCAGCACGAGCCCATTGCATTTTTCATCAGGTTGAAGGATTGTACATAGACCACAATGTATCTTTTGCTGATTTAAAACAAACACTGTACTTTTTTGCTACTGAGTTTTTCGGGGAAAATACCCAGGTTCGTTTCCGCCCCTCTTACTTCCCTTTTACTGAACCCTCTGCAGAAATGGATATTGCCTGTAAAATATGTGGGGGTAAAGGTTGCAAAATTTGTAAGCACACCGGCTGGCTTGAAATACTCGGTTGTGGAATGGTTGACCCAAACGTACTCGACAGTTGCGGAATTGACCACAACGAATTCACCGGTTTTGCCTTTGGCATGGGTATCGAACGTATCGCGATGCTCAAATACCAGATTGATGATCTGCGCCTCTACTTCGAAAATGATCTGCGTTTTTTAAAACAGTTTGAGGGAGCAATATAGTTTTGTCCGGTAATTTACCTTTCGCGCAACGGGTTATAAGGCACTGACATGTGCGTCTGAACAATTTTCCATTTCCCGTTTTTCTTCATTAAAACTCCCGTATAGCGCAGATGCTTAAAGTCATATGGTTCCCCATCAAGGATGAAATTGTAGTTCATTGTTTGAGAAAACCATGCTGTCCTGCCGTCTTCACTTATCTGTACAAGCTGATTGGCAGGCGTAATAAAAACTTCAGTGAAGTTATCAAACTGAAACTGAATAGCATTGCGAATTTCACTGAATCCTACAAGCCTCTCCCCACTTTCAGTGCCAATGCTGACAATAGTTTCGTCATCACACCAGATTTCTTCAATCAGATTCATATCCTGATTTTCATTGGCATAGCGGTATTTATCCAATACCTTCTTTACTTCGGTAATCTCATTATCGATATCAACTTTTTCCTCTTTAGGACCTGCACAATTGCTGAGCATAAACACAACAATTAATCCTGCTAACAATGTAATTCTTTTCATTGGATACCTCCTTTAAAATATTGAATTTATGTTTTTAATCTTTCATAAATAATTCTTCAACAAGGCAAAGGTAATAAAGTAAATTTTAACCCGAATGCAAAACAAAAATTCTGTATCAAATAAAATCAGTATTTGGTAGTGAAGTATTTTTTCATGATCGAAAGACATTCTTCATGAATTAAAGCATTTGAAGCGAGAATCTCTCTTCCGAAGATAAAATCTGATCTCCCATTAAAATCTGACACTTTCCCGCCTGCTGCTTTCACAATAAGTGCTCCGGCCGCAACATCCCAACTGCTGAGTCCATATTCGTAAAAACCCTCAAATCTGCCACATGCCACATACGCCAGATCAACAGCTGCAGACCCCAGTCGCCTGATTCCGTGTGAGTGTTTCATCATATGTCTGAATATCTCAAGGTAAGGATCAAGCTTCGAATAATCATAGTAGGGAAATCCAGTAGCCATAAGGCTGTCATTAAGTTTTTCCGATTTGCTGACTTTGATGGGTTTACCGTTCATAAATGCCATGCTCCCTTTCCAGGCAAAAAAACATTCATCTCTGACCGCTTCGTGAACTACGCCAAGAACAATTTCGTTTTTGTCGAGCAAAGCAATGCTTATCGAATAAAGAGGAATCCCGTGAATGTAATTGGTTGTTCCGTCAAGCGGATCAATAACCCAATTGTATCGCTCGCCCTTTCTCGTATTTTCGGTTTCTTCGGCAATAAAACCTGCTTCAGGCAGCAATAGCTCAAGTGCTTGCATAATTTGATGTTCGGCATTTTTATCCACATAAGTTACAAAATTGTGCAGCCCTTTTACTTCGATATTATCCTGTTTCATTTCAGTGATTTCTTTGGTCAGATATGAAGTCAGATTTTGAGTGAGCCGGATAACTTCGTTTGTAAGATGTTCCAGGTTTAATGGATGATGCATAACCTTTTATTTTTCAGTTAAAGAACAAGTATATAAAAAATAACGCAAAACTCTTTGAAGTGCTGTTCAAAAAAAGATTATTTGTTTAACCTACCAACTATTTGTTTGCCTGTACTTTCGGCGAATTGTTGCAGAATGATGCCCCCTACAATCAGGATTAAACCGGCAATGGTTGTGAGAAAAATCTCTTCACCAACTATAAACCGGATAATGATGAGCGAAAGAAAAGGCGAAAGATAGACCAGATTGGATACTTTTGCCGTTGTAACCGAAAGTTTCAGGGCTTTAAGCCAAAGGATATAAGTGATTCCCATTTCGACAAGCCCGGCATAAACAGCTCCGGTAAGTCCCTCGAAACCAGGGATTTTTAATCCCGTGGTAAAAATCACATAAATCAGAATAAAAAGTGAACCGAAACAAAAATTCAAAAAAAGTTTAACTGTCTCATCTTTCTTGTCTTTCACATTGAAAATCCAGAACAAAGCCCAAAATACTGCACTGGCAAGTGCCAGTAATACACCGTGTGTATTGGCGAAACGCATGTCATGTAATTGACCGCGTGTACCAATAATAATCGTCCCGGCAAAGCTGATAATAATTGCCAGGATACTCAGCCAGCCAATATTTTGTTTTAACAATGGTATAGAAAGTAAAACAAGCACTACCGGCCAGATGTAATTGAGCGTCCCTGCTTCCTGCGCCAGTAAAAGCTCATAAGCTTTGAGCAATACAAGATAATAGAGAAAAGGATTCAATGCCCCCAGAATTGCTGACATAAGATAGTCCTTTGCTTTAAGCTGTTTGAGTAAAACTATTTTCTCAGTAAAAATCATCAGAATTAAAAAGAAAATGACTGAAGTAAATGCAGCAAATAAAAGCAGGTCAGCAAAAGAAATGTAACGGAGGGTAATTTTGAATGCCGACCCGATTGTTGACCATAACAATGTAGCCAGAAGTGCATAAGTGTATGCTTTTCGCTGTAGATTCATGTGGACAAAAATAGATAAATGAAAGCAGGGGCCGAAGAAATATTATAAAGCAAGTTTAACCCCTGGTAATGTCTTTAGGACTGAATAAAGGTTTTTCATGATTTTTTCATCCTTTAAAGTAATTTCTATGGTGAAACTTATGTATTTCCCTCCGGTGCTGAGACGATAACGCCACTTGGTATTCGGAATTCCAAGCCTGGAAAATATCAGCCGCAAATGTGCCTGCATCTGCTCCTCAGAATAATGATTTTCCATGATAACTTTTAAATCAAAAGTCAGTGGAAATTCGGGTTTTGAATGTCCATTACCACCGGAAAGATTATACAAATGATTACTTTTCAAAAGGATTATGATTTAAAAATTCTATTTAACTGAATAACAACTATTCCTGTGTAAAAGTTTCGATATGTGCTCCGATACTTTTTAAATCGTCGAAAAAAGCAGGATAAGATTTCGAAACACATTCAGCACCCTGAATAATCACCGGTGATTGTGCAACCAAACCTGCAATGGCGCATGCCATGGCTATGCGATGGTCGTGATGGGAGCAAGTTTCTCCCCCGATTATTTTGCCCGGATAGACCACAATTTTGTTGTCACCGGCAACCATTCGGATTCCCAGTTTCCCCAGTTCCTGCTGAATTGCAGCATTTCTGTCACTCTCCTTGTATCGCAAACGGTCAGTCCCGGTAATAGTACAGGGGCCTTTGGCACAGGTAGCCAGTACAGCAAGTGGCAACATAAGATCCGGACTGTCAGAACAATCGAAGGTAAATGCTGGAATATTATTTTTTGATAGGTAAAGCTGCTTATCAGTCTGTGAAAACGTCAGTCCAGCGGATAAAAGGAAATCCTTCAGATTAGCATCAGCCTGAGTAGATTCAGGATCAAGACCAGTGATGATTAAATTCCCGCTTATTAATGCAGCAACAGCTAAAAAGGCTGCTCCGCTCCAGTCTCCTTCAATGCTGATTTGCGATGGTTGATAGATTTGTTTCCCGGGAATAAAAAACTGATGATTAGATATTTTTTCAATCTTCACTCCAAAATTTTTCAGAACTTCGGTTGTCAGATTTATGTAAGGTGCACTTTTCAGGTTTTTCAATGTCAGGACGGAATTCTCATCAAGCAATGGCAAAACCATCATCAACCCGCTGATGAACTGTGAGCTGAGGGCTCCATCCACGTTCACCTTACCGGCTTTTATTGGCCCTCTGATTTTGAAAGGAAGATAACCATTTTCAGAACTACAATCAACGCCGAGGTGATTCAGCGGAATGATAATGTCACCAAGCTGACGATTCAAAAGAGTGCCACTCCCGGTAACGATAACTTCAGAGGTAAAAAGCGCAGCAAGAGCAATCATCAATCGCGCACAAAGGCCCGATTCTCCACAATTGATGATGGTTTGGTGCAGGTATGATTTTCCTGTTATTTCAACCCGGTCAGGAAAAGAAATCACCGTAGCTCCTGACTTGCGTGCAATATCAAACATCACCTCAGCATCATTGCAATGCGAAGGATGAAACAGGGTGGTTTTACCGAAAGCCAGCATGGCAGCTGCAACAGCTCTAATGGTATGGCTTTTCGATGCAGGTGCTGGCAATGAACCTGATACAACAGATGGATAGACTCTTACCTTCATAAAGCATTTTTTTCAGATGATTGCAGACTGATCCAAAAATCTGTTCATTTCTTCCAGTGAAAGTTGTTCAATGATTGTCCTCCCAATTCCCGATAATAAAACAAAGTGAATCTTTTGTTCCTGTCGCTTTTTATCTTTAATTATTGCTTCCTTGATTTTCGAATGATCAGTTCTTAACGAAACAGGCAAACCAAGCTGCATCAATAGGGATTTTACGTGAAGGAATGTATCATCCTTCAGGAATCCTTTCTTGATCGAAATTTCCATCGCAAGCATCATTCCTATACTTATTGCTTTGCCATGACTTAAACCAGTAACCGATTCAATGGCATGGCCAAAAGTGTGTCCAAAGTTCAGCTTGAGGCGCTCGCCCAAATCATGCTCATCAGCCATAACAACAGTTGATTTGATATTGATGGATTTCATGGTTAATGCAGAGATAATATCCGGTTGAAGTGTGCAAATATCCGAAACATGCTGTTCTATTAAGGAAAACAATGAATCATCGGCAATAAGGGCGTGTTTAACAATTTCAGCGAAACCGTTTGCTGTTTCATCTTTGGGTAAACTGGTCAGAAATACAGGGTCGCAAAGTATGAAATCCGGTTGGTTGAAGGTGCCGATAATGTTTTTATGTCCTTCGAAATTCACACCATTTTTCCCTCCTATGGCAGCATCACACTGAGCCAGAAGTGTTGTGGGTATGAAACCAAATCTTAATCCCCTCAGGAATGTCCCTGCCACAAATCCGGTGATGTCGCAGACAACCCCGCCGCCAATACCCACAATAAACCATGACCGGTCAACATGATAGTGAAGAAGTTGCCTGTATATTTCGACAACCGTTTCAACATTTTTTATTTTTTCCCCGCTTTTGATTTCGATAACAGGGTATCCTTCCCAGTTTTTACCCCAGATTCGGTTTACATTATCATCGGTGATAAAAATTGGAAGACCCGACACAAAGCGCGTGAAAAAACTGAATTTTTCGTCAATAAGAACCAGTGTATCTGTTTTGTCAAAATTTAACCTGATGGTTTTTACCTGTTTCATCCCGGGTATTTTTCCTCAAAAATAAACTTTGCAGGGAAATAAACTGACAACACTTCTTTCAAATGCCAAATCAGGAAACAGGCTGAAGGACACGTTTATTCTATTTTTGTAACTTTCCCGGTAATTTGAAGCACAGTAGGAATTTCGGATGCATTGGTCTGTATGGTGATGGATTTCCGGAAAGGGCCTTTACCCGTCCCGTCGAAAGTAACCGAAATATTGGCAGATTTTCCCGGAAGAATGGGCTCCTCTGGATAGGTAAATGTCAGGCAACCACAATTAGCACTGGCATATGTAATAATCAGGGGTTCGTTTCCGGTGTTTTTAAGTACGAATTTAGCATCTTTGCTCATCTTGTATGGAACATCACCAAGGTCAACGGTAACAGATTCCCAGGATGCTTTTGGACCTAATCCGGGAGGTTCGGTCTGTTTTACCTGTTTTTGACTGTCAGCTGAAGTTCGGGCACATGAGGCAAAAGCTAAAAAAATAAGGCCAAAAAAAAAGGTGAATGAATACTTCATGGTAAAGAAAATGAGTGAATAGCAAAATTTGTTTTTAAACAGCAAAAATCAGCCATTTTTTCATTCCCGCCTGTTAACAAAAACAAATCTTTGTTAATGAAATGCAAACAAGCACGGCAAATTATCTTCTTCTCTTTGTAGGACTATACTTTTAAATTTTGATCTTTATCACAATGCGGCAGATGACTAAATGTATTAACCATATAATTGCACTCATTGTATTGTATGATTGTATATAAAAGTTTTGTGCAATCTATGGAGATATAAAATCCATTACACATATTTTGCAATAACATTATTTTTACCACTTGAATCAAGTTAATTGCAAAAACGATATGAAACAGCTTCCTTTTTTAATTTTCTTGTTTTTATTCAATTTTCAGGAATTGATGTCCCAGCAAAACAACATCCAACCCATGCTCACTCCATGGACTGAAAAAGTAAATCCTGATCTGCCTCATCAGGAATATCCGCGCCCCCAGAT
>RZYY01000326.1 GCA_009930115.1 Sphingobacteriia bacterium
GGCCATAGCAAATGGGCAAATATCAAGCACAAGAAAGGCAAGGAAGACATTAAAAGGGGTAAAGTTTTCACAAAGCTTATCAAGGAAATAACTGTTGCTGCAAAAATAGGCGGAGGAGATATTGACGCAAACCCAAGGCTTCGTGCAGCAGTTGATGCTGCAAAAACAGCAAACATGCCAAAAGATAATATTGAACGAGGCATAAAAAAAGGTACAGGAGAACTCGAAGGCGTAAGTTATGAAGATATAAGATATGAAGGTTACGGCCCCGGAGGAGCAGCTGTTCTTGTTGAGTGCCTTACTGATAATAAAAATCGTGCAGTTGCAGAAGTAAGGCATCTTTTTGCAAAGCATGGCGGAAACCTTGGAGAAAACGGCTGTGTTGGCTGGATGTTTGACAAAAAAGGTTTTTTCGTAGTTTTAAAAGAAAATGCAGACGAAGAAAAGCTTATGGAAGTTGCACTTGAAGCAGGTGCAGAAGATATTGAAGAGCAGGATGATTCCTTTGAAATTTATTCAGATCCTTCAGATTTTGAATCTGTAAAAAAAGCACTTGATGAAGCCGGCATAAGATATGAAGCAGGCGAAATAAGCATGATTCCTCAAAATGAAACAGCTGTTGACGGCAAAGACGCTGAAAAAATGGTAAAACTCATTGATGGTCTTGAAGACTGCGATGATGTGCAAAATGTTTATACAAATGCTGATATACCAGACTCATATTATGAATAAAAAATGAAAAAACTCTGCTTTATATTAATTTTTGGAATTTTTGTTTGTTCCTGTTCGGGATCATCTAGCAGCAGTGATTCTGTGAAAGCAGATAAAAAAATCAGAGGCATTGTCGAAATTTCCGGCAATGCCTTTGTTGATTTTGATCTTAAAAATTGCGGCCAGACTCTTAATAATTCATATGATAAAGCTCAATATATTTTAACTGATTCAACAATATCAGGTTTTGCAGCGCTGTCCGGATGCCAAAAGACTCTTTCAAAATCATTTATCTGATCGTTTTCCACGGTGACGCCTTCACTTTCAAGCAATTGCTGCATGATGTGAGGACTACCGAAATGGTGTTTGCCCGTGAGCAATCCTTTGCGGTTGACAACCCTGTGGGCAGGAATGTTTTCGGGGTGATGATGAGAAGCATTCATAGCCCATCCCACCATCCTGGCCGAACCCTTTGTGCCGAGATATTCGGCAATAGCGCCGTAGGTGGTTACTTTGCCAAAAGGTACAAGTTTTACGACTTCGTAAACTTTTTCAAAAAAAGACAAATCTTCCTGCATAGTGGTTAAATGAAAAAGTCCCGGGAAAACCCGGGACTTAAAAGCACATGAAAAAAATTACCTCTCTCTCAGCTTTATTTTATCATTAGCTTCCGGCTTGACCAACCTTCTTGTGTTTCAACCTGAAGGATATAAACGCCTGATGACAGGTCGCGCGTGCTAATAGTAGTCTCTGAATTGTTTACAACATTTTGATAAACCACCTGACCGGTGTAGTTCACGATCCTGACCTGCTTAAATTGTGCATTTCCGATGATGGTAACAGCGTCGGTAGCAGGATTCGGATAGATGTTGAACGCCTGAACTGCCGGTTCGTAAATCGAAGTGATGATTTCGGTAACTTGATTCGAACCGCCTGATTCACCAATATCATAAACAGCAGTTACATAATAGGTGTAAGTTCCGATTGAAAGATCAGTGTCCAGGTATTCAGTATCTGTAATCAATGTTTGGTTAATCTTCACGGTATTCCTGTACACATTGAAGCCT
>RZYY01000018.1 GCA_009930115.1 Sphingobacteriia bacterium
ACTTACAGCAGATTTTTACCACTGTAAAATAAGTGAAGTTTTCGGTTTTACACCTGATTTATTTATAGGAATTTTTTGACAAATTTATTACTCTTTTCAATACTGTCTTTTCTCTGCAAATTGAGTAAAATGCTTACTTTTACACCGTTTTTTAACTAATGAATTTGTTTCATGAAGGTAGTTCAGCGAGTTGAAGATGCTATAAATCCATCCGTAATAAAAAAAGGCAGTATTATTTATACCGCTGGAAACGCTGCAACACCGCAGGTTTTGCTCCGGCATATTGCTGCTGACACGGAGATTACCGACGTGCAAATGTTGAGTGTTTTGCTTTTAGGGAATCTTGGAGATTTGTTTAGTCCCGAAACATGCAAACGCATTACTCATCGCGTGATTTTCAATGGTCCACATTCGCGGGAGGCCATGAATACAGGAATGGCAACCTATCAATTAATGCACCTGTCCGATATTCCACGTCAGATGCGTGAATACGTGAAACCAAATGTTGTTTTTTTAACTGTTGCCGGTCCTGACAACGGAGGCAATTTCAGCTATGGAACAACAGTAGAGGGTTGCAAAGGTGCCATTGATTCAGTTACAGATAACGGTGGAATGGTGATTGTTGAACGTAATGCCAAAATGCCGTTTATTATGGGAACAACTATTCACCAGTCGGAAATTGATTTTCTTATTGATACTGATTATCACCTGCCGATAAGTCCGGTGCAGGAACCTGATGAACGTGCCCGCAGAATCGGACAAATGATTGCTGAATTGTTTATTACCAATGGTTGTACTTTGCAGTATGGTATCGGCGAAGTTCCGGAAGCAGTTACCGATGCAATTATCGACAAAGGAGTGAAAGACCTTGGTATTCATACAGAATTATTCGCTGATGCAATGCGGCGATTGGTCGAAAAAGGTATTGTTACTAACCGATACCTTCCGTTCAATTTTTCAACTGCAAGTATCTTTCTGGCCAATGATAAATTTGGTTACGACTGGATGAATTTCAATAGTTCCATACAAAGCAGACCCTGCGATTTTACAAACTCCATCCCGGTAATCGCAAGTCTGCCAAAAATGCTGGCAATAAACAGCGCAATAGGTGTTGATCTTCACAGCAATGTTTGGGCTGATTCGCTCAATGCAACAAAAATATACAGTGGTTTAGGCGGGCAGGCAGATTTTCTCAGGGGTTCTTATCTTTCAAAAGGTGGTTTCCCCATCATTGCCATGAAATCAACTACTTCCAAAGGGGAATCCAAAATTATGTTCAAATGCCCGGAAGGCATAACTACTTCTGCTATTTCTGCTGATCCGGTGATTATTGTAACCGAGCAGGGGGTTTTTAATCCTCGTGGCTTAAATATCGCCGAGCATGCTGTTGGAATTGCTCATCTTGCCGAACCTGTCTTTCGCGAAAAATTGCTGAAGTATATTTACGAAAGCAAGGAATACCACAAGCCCCCTGAAGCTCTGCGCAATCGTACACCAAAAGGTTTTACACCCTATGAATCCATTAAGTCCGAAAACTTCTTTTAAAAGTCGTTTCTTCATGTATCTATCAAATAACCAAAATTTTTGAAAATGAAAAAAATTACATTGTTCTCAATTTTAACTGCAAGTGCTATGATCTTCTTTTCCTGTGCAGGTCCACAATCAAATACTGACCCGGAATCACAGCGCGCCGGCATAATTCCACAGGGTGTTGAATTTGAAGCTTTGCCTGACATTGATATGAAAGCAAAACTTGCCGGTTTTGCCGAATTTGAGCTTACTTCAGACCTAAGTCATCTTACAGCCGACGAATTGGAAATTCTGCCTCTATTATTCAAGGCTGCCAACATTATGGACGATCTATACTGGAAACAGGCAATCGGCAATCGTGATGATTTCCTGAGTCGCATCAAAGATGAAGATACCCGCACATTTGCCAGAATCCACTATGGCCCGTGGGATCGGCTGTCCAACAACGAATCTTTTTTGACGAATATCAGTACAAAACCAGCCGGAGCCAATTTTTATCCTGAAGATATGACCAAAGAAGAATTTGAAGCCCTGGACAATCCATATAAAACAAGTCAGTACACCCTGCTTCGAAGAGACGATTCTGGGAATCTGAAGGTGATTTGGTACCACGAAGCTTATGACAAGCAAATTAAGGAAGCAGCTGACCTGATCAGAAAGGCTGCTGACATTTCAAAAAACGAAGGACTGAAAAATTATCTGCATCTCCGTGCCCAAGCTCTTCTCAATGATGATTATCAGCCAAGTGACATGGCATGGATGGATATGAAAGATTCTAATGTGGATTTTGTTGTCGGGCCAATCGAGAATTATGAAGATCAGCTGTTTGGCTACAAAGCTGCTTACGAATCGTTTATTCTTATTAAAGACCCGGAATGGAGCAATCGCCTCCAACGTTTTGCCGGCTTGCTACCCAATCTGCAGACACTTATCCCAACCAATGAAAAATACCTTAAAGATGTGCCCGGTTCTGATTCCGATCTGAATGTTTACGACGCCATTTATTATGCCGGTGATTGTAATGCAGGCAGCAAAACCATTGCCATAAACCTTCCCAACGACCCGGAAGTACACGTTGCAAAAGGAACGCGCAAGCTTCAGCTTAAAAATTCAATGAAAGCTAAATTCGACAAAATTGTGGTCCCTATTGCCGAAAAATTGATTGACCCTGAACAGCAAAAGCACATTACTTTTGATGCTTTTTTTGCAAATACTATGTTTCATGAGGTGGCACATGGTATGGGTGTTAAAAATACGGTCAGCGGAAAAGGAAGCGTTCGCGAAGCACTGAAAGAAACTTATACCTCAATTGAAGAAGGAAAAGCCGACATCATGGGTCTGTGGTTGGTTACAAAGCTCAGAGAAATGGGAGAAATCACTGACGGTGAACTGATGGATAACTTCGTGACTTTTTTCGCCGGAGTATTCCGTTCCAGCCGATTTGGTACTGCCAGCGCTCACGGCAAAGCGAATATGATGCGCTTCAACTTTTTTGAAGATTACGGCGCTTTTACTCGCAATGGTGATGGCTATTATTCCATTGATCTGGAAAAAATGGCAGAGGCTATGAATGCTTTGGTAGATAAAATCATGACAATTCAGGGTGAGGGTGATTATGAAGCTGCAAAAGCCTGGATTGAAGCCGATGGCAATTTACGTGAAACTCTCCGTACCGATCTCGCCCGTCTTAATGAAGGTGGAATTCCTGTAGATATCCTTTTTAAACAGGGACCTGAGCTGGTTGGTCTGAAGTAGTCGCAGCGTGATTTTATGGTTTGAAGTCGCAGGACATTGTCATCAGTTGTTTTCCTTCAAGGGTAACTATGTGAGGCACCATACTGGCAACAAGACAGGAATGAACCGGAACAACACCGATAAAAGTACCCGGTATGAAATAATGGAAATATTCAGGCTCAGTTCGAATGATGCCATGTTCCTGCGAGAGTGAACAGACATAAGTATCAGGGATCGGTTCAGACCAGCCGTTTTCATTTAGCAAAACCACTTCCCCAAACGACATTTTGTTGTTTTTACTATTTACATATTCTTTTGAAAGGTGAACTGCACCACCATAGAACACTACTTCCAGCCTTTCAGGATGGAGAGCAACAACCGGGCAAGCCATAACTACCGCAATTTGATTAAAGGTGCATACACCCATTTTATGCTGCATCAGGTCGTAAAAAACAAAATTGCCGGGACGGATTTCATCAACACCATCAAGGTTTTCGGTTAACGACAATGCAGGAGTATCGCCAATAGAAAGGATTGGATTTATACCGTTTTTGGCGAGAAAGGTTTTTAGCTTGCGTAGCATGGCAAGGCTTTGGTTGTGAATGTCAAGTATTGCAAGGCTGCTGTTTTGATGATAGGTGTGACCATTGTGTGCAATAAGACCTTTAAACTGAAGATTTTTCTTGCTGTCAATAAAACTGATAAGGTCAAGAATCTGAAAGTGATGGCTTACATCAATTCCGGTACGATGATAGCCTGCATCTATTTTAACAAAAATACCGACGGGATGTTGCAGGGTATGCGTCAGTTTCTTAACGACATCCGTACTTTCTACAAGCAGATTTAGTGTAATGGTTGATGCTAAAACACTGATTTCTTTCAACTCTGCCAGGTTCACCGGAAAAGCGATGGTTATGTCATTCCAGCCGTGTATAGCAAAATATTCAGCCATTCTTACCGAAGATACTGTTATCCTGTCGGTTCCGAATTCTCTGAACCAGTCGGCTATATCAGCTGATTGATGGGTTTTAAAATGTGGTCTGAAAATAACATTATGCCTGGCTGCCTTTTCGGCCATCATGCGGATGTTATCCAGACACTTTCTGCGGTCAAGCAGGAGAGTGGGTCGTTTGAATTGAATCTTGGCGGGGGTCATGGATTATGTATTGGGAAAGGTCTTGTTTTAATTTCAGCTACTATTTTTTAATTTGCTTGTTGAAAGGGCTTAACCTATTGGTTTTTTTTCCGGATATTACGTTTTCAACGAATTCCTGCATATTTTCAAAATGTGATCCTTCCCAGTATATCTTTCCACAGGTCTGACACTGGTAAAAATTATTGAAAAAGGCTTTTGTGTTCTCCCGCAACAAATGTTCAATATCTTTTTTTTCGACCGGATTGATTAGTCCATTACAAACGATACAGCGGTAAAACGGGCGCAACTGATCGTTCAGGTCGAAGCGTTGAATTACTTCCCAGAGCTGTTTTTTTGAATCCTGTGATCTGACCCAGTAACCATGTAAAACTTTGCCGTTTTTCAGGATTCCAATGTCACGGGTGAGAATAACCCTGTTTTCGGTAGTGGAAATACGAACAATTTCATCATCTCCCAAATTATTGCGATAATAAGTGTCGAAACCAAGCATGCGCAGGTATTTGCATAACTTTCCCAGATGCACGTCAAGTACAAATTTAATTTCACGCAGTGGTTTTGCCCGAAGTCGGGTAACTCCTGATATATCAATGCTTTCGAAAACAGGATAAACCGATATGTAATCTCCGTTTTTTAGGGTATAGGTGAAGCCCTGTGAGTTTCCGTTAACCAAAATCAAATCAACTTCAGCATGAGGTATACCAAGTGCTTCTATGGCGTCTTTAACAGATTGGTTATATTTGAAAGCATAAGGGAAACACTTTTTTTGTTTTTCTTTCGGTAAAAAATCATTCAGTTCTTCATAAAAACGAAATTTTGCTATGCGTTCAGGTGCCATATCAGAAACAAATTTTTCCAAAATTATTTATTTTTTTTGTATGGACAAAACAATTGTCAGCTGTTCAGACTAGTTGAAAATGCTAAATTTGCCCACACAAAACAAATCTTTTTATGAATACTGACACTGCTCAACTGCTCATTGTAATGATATCCTATCTTGTGCTGCTGATTTTATGGGGTGTTTATCAGGGGCGTAAGGTGAAGTCAACCAGTGATTATGCCATTGCCGGCCGTAGTCTTCCGGGATGGGTTGCTGCATTATCCGAACGTGCAACAGGGGAATCATCCTGGGCATTGCTGGGTTTGCCTGGTGCTGCTTATGCTACGGGATTACTGGAAATTTGGACAGCACTGGGCTGCGTTGTAGGAATCATAACAGCTTGGGCTCTGTTGGCCTGGAGACTGAGAGATGAAGCAGAAAAATTTAGTGCGGATACTTACACGGATTATCTCGCAAAAAAGCACAGTGAAACCGGAAAATGGATCAGAATTGTCGGGAGTTTTACAATTGTATTCTTCTTTTTCTTTTATATTGGAGCACAGTTTCTTGGTGGAGGAAAAACCCTGCATACCATGTTTGGAATTGATCCGAAACTTGGAATGTTTCTTACAGCGCTGATTATTGTGCCTTATACTATTTATGGTGGATTCAGAAGTGTTGTCTATACTGATGTCGTTCAGGCAATCATTATGATTACCACTCTGATTGTTGGTCCTATTGCCGGATTGATTTATCTTTCCAATCATCCGGAATTGTTTGCCCAATCCATGATTACGGCCATTGAAAAAGCTGGTCCCGGGTATGTTTCTTTGTCTGGTTCGTTCAGTGGTTTTATGGCAGGTGTTGCAATTGTGGGAGGCTTTTCCTGGTTTTTTGGCTATTTGGGAGGACAGCCGCAATTGAGCATGCGTTTTATGGCAATAAAAAATAAAAAGCAGGCTAAACAGGCTCGCAATATTGGAATCGGATGGACGGTGATTGCGTACATCGGAGCACTGATGATTGGTTGGATTGGTCTGGCTATTTTTGGCCCAACTGGTTTGAGTGACCAGGAATATGTCATGCCTGCCGTGTTGCTCACAATCTTTCCGCCATGGGTTGCTGCTTTATTGATGACCGGAGCTATTGCAGCAATGATCTCAACTGCTGATTCACTGCTTATTCTCTCAGCAACGGAGCTTTCGGAAAATTTGCTAAAACCCGTTTTGAAATCCAAATCCTCAACGGATAGCCTTTTGAGATCGCGGATTATAACTGCTGCACTGGCTTTAATCGCACTTCTGCTTGCTTATATTTCTCCTGCTAATCTGATTTTTACTCTGGTCAGTTATGTTTGGGCAGGAATTGGAGGTACTTTTTCCGTTGTAATTTTACTTTCACTCTTCTGGAGGAAATATCACGGCAGGGCGGTTATATCAACAATTGTTGTCGGAATGTCGTTCACCATAATTTGGATCAGCACTGGTATGGACAAGTTAATTACCGCCCGACTGATAACCTTTTTTATTGCTCTGGTTACGGGAATTGTTACAGCGTTGCTCTTTAAAAGAAAGAAATAAATGTTCCTATTTTCTAATTCCATCGAGCATTTCAAATGTGACATCCATCAGGTCAAAATCCTGCCAGTTTTTGTAGTCAAAGTGCCACCATTCGTTTGGAATAGTTGTAAACCCGTGCCTGGTCATTATTTCGATAAGTAACTGGCGGTTTTTGACAGCTTCCTCAGGCAAATCCATATAGTCAATAGCTGCTTTTTCGGTGAAATCATCAAAAGGTGTTGGCATTTCAAGTTCTTCACCATTTTCGAGATTTATCAGTGTTACATCTACTGCGCAGCCTCTGTTGTGTCGTGAACCACGCCAAGGAGCAGCTACAAAGTTTGTGTCGCCCTGCATAACTTCATAAAACCGGAGTGTTGCTGAATAAGGCCGGTAGGCATCAAATACTTTTAAACCCAGCCCTTTTGTTTTCAGTTCCTGTTGTATGTCGGACAACGCTCTTGCAACCGGTTTTCTGGCAAATGCACGGGGAGAATCGTAAACCACCTGGCCTGTAAAATTGTTGCTTGTAGCATATCGAATGTCCAAAACTACTCCGGGAACCCAATCATTTAAATCAACAAATTCATTGTCATTATTTTCATTTAATGAATTTAGATATTCTTCAGAAGTGGAGAGGATTTTTAGTTTGTAAGGGTTGTTTTTTTCTGTTTGCCGGTTGCATGATATAATGGTAAGTAATACTATGGCAACCGTGATGTTTAGTAATTTCATAATATGGATGTATTGATTGGTTTTCAATGAAAAGAGGCTGTCTTAAAAGTTTTGATGGATTTTCTGAATTTTGAGAAATATCCGGATTTTTCAGACAGCCTCTTTTATAAGCTATTCAGGTATTCTGTTTCAGGATTTAATATACTCAAATTGGTTGGATTCCGGGTTTTTGGCTCTGTTAAGTTTGCCATCCTTGGCCAGTTTTGCCAATGTGCCCGAAAGGTCAGTGCTTTTATACTGATGATTTAGTGCTGTCGAAAAATGAGCTACAATATCACCAATGGTACGTTTCTGACTAAAAAAGTCAGAATCAAGTAATTGATTAAGGGCAGCACTTGGGCCGGGGCGTTCGGTGCTACGCTGACGCGGTGCTCTCTTTTTTATTTCTTTATCAGCCTTGGGAACTGCAGGCGTCTTGGGTGTTTTTGGTGCTTTAGGTGCCTTGATTTCTTTTACCGGTTCTTCGGTTTCTTCTTTTTTAATTTTTGGTGGTCTGCCCGGACGTCTTCTTTTTTCTGTTACTTCAACAGTTGGTTTTTCAGCAACTTTCTCCACACTTTTTTCCTGTTCCGCTTCTCCGAAAAGAACTTCGATAAGCTTTAACTGAACGGCTTCCGATTGAAACTTGTTTAGTGCTTCGGCAAGCTCGATCAATTGTGTTTTTAATTTATCAAAATTTTTAATCATGATGTAAATTTATTAGTGAATAAATATTATTTTGTAAACCGTTAGCAAACTGAGAATTAAACTTATCAGGTAATGTGCGGTTGCAAATATATGTGAATTTTTATAACGTAGATAATTTAAAAGCATTTTTTTATCTGTTTTGTAACTTTTTTTTCGGTTTAAACGTTTTATTCCTGAATGCAAATGAATAAGCTTATTGAATGACTGTACAGGATTATAATCGTTGTGTGGACAATTTCTCAGATGGTATTTACAGGTTTATTCTGAAAAATACCCGCGATGAGGAATTATCCAAAGATGTCGTACAGGAAGCTTTTTATCGGTTATGGGAAAAACATGAGGGAGTAGAATTTGAAAAAGCCAGGTCCTATTTGTTTACTACAGCTTATCATTTTATGATTGATGAATTTAGAAAAAATAAGTATAAAACTGATATGTCGGAATTTACATTCGACGCTCTAAAAAATGAAACACTTTTTACTGACCTGGCTGATGTGCTTGAGGAAGCAGTATCAAAATTACCTGAAATACAAAGAAGTGTTGTGCTTCTGCGGGATTATGAAGGCTATTCTTACAAGGAAATTGGCGATATCACCGGTCTTAGTGAATCTCAGGTAAAGGTTTATATTTACAGAGCTCGCATGACACTGAAACAATACATAGGGAGTATGGATATAGTGATTTAACCTGAAAATAATGGAAATTAACAGAAATAATTACGGTGCTTATTTTCTCGATTACTGGGAATCGAATCTCAGTGATCGTGAACGCAGGCTATTGTCTGAATTTCTGAAACAAAATCCTGATCTTCAAAATGAATTCTTTGATTTTGGTGAAACTTCCACTGCAAAGATCAACAGGGATGAAACTTTTAAGTTTCCAAATAAAAGACAACTCAGACATTCTGATGTGATTGCAGTAGGTGAAATTAACAAATTCAATTGGGAACAATGGGTTATAGCCAGCCTTGAGCATGATCTGACAGATAACCAGTTAATTATATTCGAAGAGTTTGTCAGAAGAAACCCTTCAATTACAAAAGAAATTGCATTATTTCGACATACTTTCCTGAATCGGGACAGTCAGGTCATTTTCGGACAAAAGGACCAACTAAAGAAAAAAGTTGTTTTGGCTTGGTGGGCATTACCGGCCGTGAGGTGGGGTGCCTCAGTGGCCGCAGTGTTTTTGGTGGCTTTTGGCCTGTTGTTCAAAACTGGTTTTTGGCCATATAATGCCGAAAAAGGCACCGGTAAATCTGAAAATGTAGTGTTGACTGATAGATCAGATGAAAAAGATCCAATACAAACTGAAAATCTTAGCCCGGATGCAATTTCTGTCGTTCCTGTCGAAGTTCTGGAAATTGTCTCTTCTTTACAACCTGAGTCAGCGCCGGAATCCATACCCAAAAAAGAAAGTCCCTCCGAAAATTTTAAAAACAGTTTTTCAGATCAGCAGTATAAACCTGATATTTCATTATTAAAAACGCATAATCAGGTTTTGTTTATTGAAAACAAATTCATTACTCAAAAAGAGCCGACCTTTCGTGATGAATTTTCATCAATTTTCGGATTTATGCTAATTCGCGATGGCCTTGTCTTTGAGCAGGAACAGTCAAAAAGTGCTGCCGGGCGCCTTTTGTCAGGCGCTTTAAAGCTGGTAACAGGAAACAGAATGCAACGGGATGAAAAACCACTGTTACCTGCTTTTGACCTTTTAGCGGAGCAAGGAAAAGAATTTCTTTCAATGGCAAAGACATTTTTGCCGGTATATCAAACTACTGAAAGAGACGGGCGTAAAGAAACTGCTTTTGCACTTAGCGAGCGTTTTAATTTCAGATTGAGCCGAAGCAAAACTGATTCTGAAACTGATAAAGTAAGAAACTTGGATTAATTGAACAAAACCTATCGCGGGATTATTTTCGAATCATTAATAAGTTGGCGGATTTACATCATCTTCATCAAAATACAGATTGATGTTCATGATATTGCCTGACTGATTCAGATCGGATACCAGCTCGGAACTTTTCTTTTCATTTTTGAGTGAAACATGATAAAAAGCTTCCAGTGTGTTATCTGATCCCACATTTTTCAGGTTGACCAGTTTGATTCTTCTGCAATGTTTTTTCAGGAGTCTTTCGATATGGGATTCATTGTCTTCACTACTCATATAAGTGATTTGCAGGAGGAACTCCCGTTTTTTTGCTTTGCCGAAATTGGTGAGCGACAGTATGGCAATGGCAAGACTGATGAGCAGAGTGGCTGCGATGGCAACCGAGTAGAGTCCGACACCGGCAGCCATTCCGATACCAAGTGAAAAGAAGATAAAAACAATGTCCTGAACATCCCTGACTGCTGTACGGAATCTTATAATTGACATGGCGCCGACAAGTCCGAAAGCACGGGCCAGGTTGTTGCCTATAACCAAAATGACTACTGAAGTAATCATGGAGAGAATAACCAGAGAATTGACAAAAGTGACGGAGTAGCTTGGCCCTTTATACACATAGCGGTAGACCAGTGAAATGGCAATCCCGCAAAAGAAGGAAACCATCAGATTTCCAATTACAGTATAAACAGTTACGGGGAAAAGATCAAAATTTTGGAAATCCTCAAACATTGCGCAGATAGTGTTTATTTGTAAAAATTCTGGAACGTGAATAAATTGATGGAAGCTTCTTTGGTTTTATAAAATTGTGGGTGTCCATTGAAATAACATACTTGGATGCTGATTGTCGCTTTACACCAAGTGCACTGATGATTGGTTTCATCCATGCAGGATAATGGTCGTTAAATTTAACTTCAAGAATGAAACTGTCTTTCAGGGCATAACGTACCTTGTTTTCCTGATAAAGTTCATCAACAGCAGGAAATGCAACGCTACGCAGGTTTTTATCAAAAGTTACTCTGATGGTTTCGTCGTGTAATCCTAAAAAAGCTTCTCTTTCATAGATGACAAGTACTACCGGCCTTAGCCGGTCTGCGTGGTAATGATAAAAAAAGCGTTTTAGGTTTTCTTCAGCCAAAGGGTATTTGGTTTTATCAGGAAGGTAATCACGAAACTGCCCGCCATTAAACATCCCAAGTGCTTTTTCATATTCTGATGGTGCCCTGTTTTTTAAAATGGGGTCTTCGTATTTTCGTTTTATCTCGAAAAAAACTTTGGAATGATTGTTTTCGGGAATATTGTATCCGCGCAACCTGTATTTTTTGCGATGTTTTATTCCTTCAACCTTTTCAAAGTAACAGTTGTATTCAGGGGTGTCAAAATAAATACTGCGTACAGTATAGTGATGGTTTTCTATTTGCAGCGAAAACTTATCATACTTCACAAATGGCGCTATCATGCTTCGCAGCATGTTCATTTTACTGTTGGGAACAAAATATTTATATTCGTAACGCAGTGCCATTGTGATTATCTGAAATGTATGTCAATAGAACGTCTGATATATTCTTTTATGGTTACTCTGTCGCCTGATAAAACGCTTTGTACCGACATTCCCGGAGCAATTACCGGTGATTTGTTCTCAACCAATGCCTTGACAAAGACTACCTGGTAAACTATCATGTTTGCCAGGATATTGTCCACTTTGTCCGAAATATCAAATACTTCGGCTTTTAAGCGCTCATTGGAACCAGGTACTATGATTTCAACAGTCATATTATCCTGCAGATATGGTCTGTATTGAACTTTCACCGGAATGTACAGAATGTAGCCGGCTGTATCAGTTACCGAAAGGTATTCGTACTGTTCGGGGAGATAATTATTAAAAACCAGTTTGCCGGAGATAGGTGAAGTAAGCAAATAACTGGTTTTGGTTTCTTTTAAAAACCTGATTTCATCTTCGTAAGCAAGAATTTGTTCCTCAATAAGTCTGATTTCTTCAGGTTTTTCTCCGGTAATAGCAATTTCATATTCACTTTTGGCAATGCCGATGTTTGTAGCAGCAGTAAGAAAGGCAGTTTCAGCAATCTCATATTCATTGGCAGTTATGACACTGTCTTCAAACAAAACTCTGGAACGTTCATAATTTTTACTTGCAAAGTCGTATTGCTGCTCGGCAAGGATCATTTTTTGACGAAGATTTTCAACTATTTCGGCTTTTTCACCAGTCTGGCTGCTATTAAGCAATTGCTTATGGACTAAAATAAGATTTTCCAGCTGTTTTATTTTTTCTTCCATCATTCTCGAATACAACCAGCCAACTGTATCTTCCTGATTTACAAATGCATTGTTTCTTACCCCTTTGGCCAGTTTGAGAGTGGCAATATCCCCACGATCAAATCTGTAGCTGGTTGATTGTTCAACTGCTCCGGTTTCAAAATTCTCCAGTTCGCTGTAGAAATTACCCTCAAGATCAGTTCTTACACTCCACTTTTTCAGTGGTTGAATCCAAGAACTTGATCTGAAATTAAACTGGATTTTAAATGGAAAAAACAGAACGCTTCCAATCAAAATGAGAATAATCCACAACGCAATATACTTCCGAAAACCGTGTCTCATTAATGTTTTTATTTTGTGCTTAAACAGTTAAACAAGTTATAAATCAGTTAATTAAAATATTCATTAGCTATTTTTAGTACATTACACAAACAAATCTTTTGCAAAAGTAACCAAATTAATGTTTGTTAATTGTTTTGATAAATGACAATTGCGTTTGATTTTGCCAATTATTAATAAAATAATCAAAAAAAATAACATAGGTAAAAATAATCAGTTACTTTTGCCGACAATTGTTTTAGTTCTCATTACATATTAAATTTATTATGAACATTTTCGTAGGAAGTTTGCCCTTTTCACTGGAAGAGAGCGAGCTGCAAGAGTTTTTTGAAGAGTATGGCGAAGTTACGTCAGCAAAAATTATTACTGACAGATTTTCTGGAAGAAGCAAAGGATTTGGTTTTGTTGAAATGCCAAATGACGAGGAAGCCAAAAAAGCTATCGAAGAATTGAACGGCGCAGAAGTTAATGGAAGAACGATCGTTGTTAACGAATCGGAAAAACGCGAAGGCGCCCCAAGACGTAACGCTCCCAGAGGTGGTGGAAATTTCAGAAGTGGTGGTGGATATAACAGAGGTGGTGGCGACCGCAGAGGCGGTGGCGACAGACATTCCTCCTATTAATAGCTGGAAATCAGGTACTGAAGTAACCCTTGTTTGAAAATTCTTGCTTACGGTAGTAAACCGTAAATGCTGTAAACCGGAACATGCTGACAAAAAGCGTGTTCCGGTTTTTTTTAGTAAACGACCATTTAGTTTGAATTGGACATTGTCAAATAGAAAGCTTTTCCTTTGCCTGTTTCACTATCCTGCCAGATATTGTTAGGTTGTTTCCTGTTGATTGAAGATTTGTTTCTTATTACTTCGATTGAATATCCCTGACTCGTGATGGAAAAATTTTCTTTTAAAGACCAGTCAGACGGAAATCTTTTTGTTTATGCTGCCAACCAAATCATTTGCTTTATACAAGATTTTTGATGAAACTTTGTATCAACTGGTCTTTTGTTGACTGTGCTTTTGAAATTGTGCTGATTTCTTGAAGATAATTTCTGCCTTTATTGATGTTTATTTTTTAGAATTTTACTTCGGGTTTACTAAAAGACTCCGGAATGGTTTGCTTAAATAACCCTTCCGGAATTATCTGTTAACTTTCAAAATAAAGTATAAGATGCTCAATGCAAAGAAATTAAACATACGTAAGAAAAATCTGTCAGAACCAAAATCCGAACTGCCTGAGTTTTTCGAGCAATGATTTTTTGCTGATGGGTTTAGGAAGATAATCATCACAACCAGCTTCTCTTGCACGGTATTCATCACCGCTAAGTGCAAAGGCAGTCTGGGCAATTACAGGCAAATCGGAACGCAATTTTTTTATTTGACGGGTGGCTTCAAATCCGTCCATTTCCGGCATTTTCAAATCCATCAGCACACAGTTGATGTCTGGATTTTGCTGACACATTTTCACGGCTTCTTTTCCGTTGGGAGCATGTAAAAGTTTAACGGGAAGTTTACTGAATGCGACGTCAAAATATTTGAAACTTGTGAAATCATCCTCGGCGATAAGTAAAACCTGTTTTTTGTCAGTGGTTGATAGCGCAGCTTTTTCAGGTTTTTCAGCAGGTGATTTACGAAAATAGTTAACCGGCAATGTAAATGTAAAAGTTGTTTCTTTGTCAATGATGGATTCTGCATGTATTTTGCCGCCAAGCAGGTCGGCAATGCCTCTGACTATTGCAAGACCCAATCCGCTGCCTTCGTGCCCCCGGGTGTCTCTGTTGTCCTCCTGTGAAAAAGGTTTGAAAATTGTTTCAAGGTTTTCCTGCCGGATACCCTGACCAGTATCTTTTACAAAAAATTCAAATGTTTTACTGTGTTTTTTCATTCCAAGACTTATGGAGCCTTGGGAAGTAAACTTTGTGGCATTGTCGAGCAAATGCTGCAGCATCTTTCTAAGCAATTCTTCATCAGTGGTAAGTTGACCTTTGTCAGTATCATCAGGCAGGAGTAACGAAAATTTTAGTTTCTTTTGATTACAGACTTCAAGGTAGGTGTCATGGAGTTTTAAAAGCAAATTTTCGGGCTGAAAGGTTGCAGGATGCACTTCAAGGTTGCCTGAAGCTATCAGCGAAATATCCATGTAATCGGTTATAGTCTGAATCAGCCTGTTATTTGACTGTTTCAGCATTTTAAGATAGAGGTTTTTTTCATCCGGGGTAACAGTTTCTTCAGCTATCAGGTCAGCAAATCCGATTATTCCGTTCAGCGGCGTTCTGACTTCATGGGAAATGTTATTCATAAAAGCTGTTTTGAGCCTGTCTGCGGCTTCTGCTTTATCTTTGGCTTCGAGTAGTTTAAGCTCTGCTTCTTTCTTGACCGTATAATCGGAAAAGATAGCTGCAAACTTTCCTTTTTCAGTTGAAAACGCATTGATTTCATAATATCTTCCGGTATTATGATTGTATCCGATGAAATGATTGGGTTTACCAGTGAGTGCAACCTCGCCATAGAAATCGAGCCAGTATTGTTCGATGTCGGGAAAGAAATCCTTAACACATTTACCGATAATTTCTTCCGATTTCAGGCCGGTATGATATTCGTGTGCCTGATTTACCGTTATAAATCGCCAGTTGATTGGCTTCCCGATTTCATCTGTAATGATTTCTCCCAATGAAAAGCCTTCAATCATATTGTTGAAAAGATTTTGGAACATACTTACACTTTCCTTTAATTTCTTTTCTGTTTTTTTGTATTCGGTTATGTCGGTCGAAATTCCGCAAAGTCCGATTTTATTGCCCAATTTGTCACAGAGCACCTGGGTTTTAACTTCAAGGGTGAGTTCTTCTCCTGCTGCATTGTAGTTAATCATTTCGCCCCGCCAGGAATCATTTGTATTGGTTATTTCAATAATGTCATTTTGTGACACTCCGCGCGAAGTATCCTCGCCATAAATCACCACACTTTTGCCGAGAAGTTCTTCGCGGCTTTTTTTCATCATTTTTGCAACCGCATTGTTTACATAGGTGATGATTCCGTTTAGGTCGGTAACGGTAACCAGGTCTGCTATCTGGTCGAGGATAAGCGATTGGAAAAGCAGTTGCTCTTCATCTTTTTTCCGACGGGTAATATCGCGCAAAACAGCAATGATGGATGCGGCCTGACGTGAATCCTGATTCATGAGCGAAAGTGTAGCTTCCACCCAGATGTGCGCGTTGTTTTTATGCTTCATCTCCAGTTCAAGACTGAGTGTTTTGATAGCAGGCTCTTTATGTTCTGCAGGGCTGGTTGCAGAAAATGCTTTTATCTGTTCATAGGTATTTTCGTTAAAAACATACCGGAGGTCTTTGTCAAAACATTCTTCGGGTTTGTAGCCACTGAGCTTAAACATCGAAGGACTGATGTAGGAAAAGGTTAATTTCTCGTTTATGACGACTATGGTATCACCTGTGTTTTCAGCAATAAGACGGAATTTTTCTTCACTTTCGCGCAGTTTTATTTCGGCTTCTTTCTTAAAAGTAATTTCCTGCACTGTGCCAATCAGCGAAATCACTTTTCCGTTTTTGCGCTGAAATTCTTTTTCATTCCCTTTAAACCATCTCCAGTTACCATTTTTAGCCCTGAGACGATATTCAAATCCAAAAACAAATCCTGCTTCCCAGTCATTGATAGTTTTGTAAAAGGTTTCGAACTGGATCAGATCATCCGGATGAATGATGTTTTTGAAGAAGTCTGCTGAATAATCGTTGAGTTCACCATCATCGTAACCAAGGATTTTGACTAAACTTCTGTTGATGTAAATATTTCTGTTCTCCTCAATCAAAAAAACATAAATGATATCCGGACTGTTTTCGGTGATAAGTCTGATCCAGTTTTCGCTTTCCTGCAATTTCTTTTTTGTTTCGAGACTTTCGGTAATATCAATGGTAACGCCAACCATGGCGATCAGTTTTCCTTTGCAGTCGAATACCGGTGAGGAAGAAACGCGCACCGGAAATGTTGACCCGTCTTTTCGGCGATTAATAAGATCTCCCTGCCAGCCGCCTTCGATCGTTTTTTCTGTAATTGTTTTAAGGTTTTCATGCCTGGTTTCTGTTGGTTTAACTATCGAAATATGTTTGCCTTTGAGCTCATCTTCTGTGTAACCATATGTTCGCAGAAATGCATCATTCACATAAATAATGTAATTGTCAATATCGGTAATGCTGATGCACTCGTTCACACATTTTAAGGTTTGTGCCAGCATGTTGATTTGATTATCTGTGCTACTTTTCATAGAGAATAGCTTTGTTTCTGTTTTAAAGATTCTTTTTCTGTATTTGCAGACAGTGTAAAGGTGAATGTGGTTCCGTGATCGGGTTCGCTTTCAACCTGAATGGAACCATGGTGTTTTTCAATAAATTCTTTGGTTAGAATGAGTCCAAGCCCGGTACCTTTTTCATTCATTGTTCCGGGTTGCGACTGGCTTTGACTAATGTTGAACAATCCCGAAAGCTGTTGCTTTGACATACCAACACCGTTATCACTTACTTTTACAGTAATCTGGTTATTCTCAGTAATTGCTGAGAGGATTACCCTGCCGCCTTTGCAGGTAAATTTGACGGCATTGGAAAGAAGATTTCGCAGAACAGTATGGATCATTGCCCTGTCAGCAAACACTTCAATATTTTCAGTAACATGATTTTCAATCGTAATTTCTTTTTGTATGGCTGAATGATTTGCCAGAGCAATGGTTTCAGCAGCAAGCTCTCCAAGTGAAAATGTTTCCGGTGAAAATTTGATTCTTCCTGTTTTCGAGCGGCTCCATTCAAGCAGATTGGTCAGGAGATTAAAAGCCTGATTAGATGATTTGTGGACCATGTCGGCATATTCTCCGAGTATGTCATAGTTTTTTTCTTTGATTTCTTCGATCAGCAATTCTGAAAATCCTATCATTGCTGTAAAAGGGCTTTTAAGATCATGGGCAATGATAGAGAAAAATTTGTCTTTTTCGGCATTTGTTAAGGCAAGTTCCTGGTTTTGGGCTGAAATAATGATATTTTGTTCATTAAGTTTCTTCAATAATTTGCGTTGTTTCCTGATTTGAGCGATCAATATTAGGCTGAAAAAAACAAGTAAAAAAATAATCAGAATGGAAACGGTTATTATCTGGTTGAAATGTTTTTTGCGTTGCTGCAGCAGTAGTTCGTTTTGGGTTGCTTTTTGTTCAACAAGAATTTTCCTGATTTTCAGCTCCATATCTGCATTGTACATTTTATGCATGGTTTCGGTGTATGCAAAGAGCGAATGATAAGCTTTTTCGTAATCGCCTTTTTCGGTGTAAAGTCCGTGCAACAGTTCATTAGCCATTCTGATATAGGTAATGACACTGTATTGTGAAGATAACTCAAGTGCTTTTTCTCCGTATTTGATAGCCTGGTCAATTTGGGATAATCTTCTGTAAAGCCAGCCAGTATTGATCAGGATCAAAGGCAGGTCGGGATGATAATTTTCTTCGCCGATAATTTGGATGAGTTCATGATAAATCCCGAGCGCCTCAGTCATTTCGTTGATAGTATGATAATAAGCAGCTTCGATGTTTTTACCCGAAATTACAATGTCGCTGATATGATAAAGGGTGGCAATGCTGTCGGAAAGTCTCAGGGTAATATTTAGTGAATCCTCAGTGTTTTTTAGTACCGGATAGTTGGAGCGCAGAAAAGCAAGTGTGTCTGGTGTAATTTGTTCTTCATCAAAAATTTTGCGCAATACCGGGTTATTGACGAAAATCTCGAAATAAATGGCAGCAAGACGGTTGTATCCGTAGGCAAGTCCTTTGTTATCGTTTTGATTGATTACGAGCGGCAATGCTTTGTACAAAACAGTGCAGGCAGTCGAATAGTTGCCTGTTGCTCTGTACGCTTCACCAAGTTCAAGATAACACCATGAAAGCTCCTTATCAAGATGTAAATCTGAAAATATGTCAGCAGCTTTATTCAGTTGTTCGATAGCATGTACCGGGTCTCCCCATTTTTTCCAGGCGGTGGCATTCAATTGTAAAGCTTTCCCAAGCTGAGGTTTTTGGTTCAGCGAATCGGCCAGATTAATGGCTTCTTCCGAAAACTCCAATGACTCATGAGCATCCGGCACAATTTCGGCGAGTTCAATCAGCAATTCGAGCCTGGCTAAAGATGCTGGTGTCTGCTTTATCAATTGTCTGAGGCTGTCGGTTTCTGTTTTGTTTTGTGATATTCCGTTGAGCCAGATGGCTATACAAAGAAAGTTAAGCATCAATTTTATCCAGATAATCGTTTTTATTGATTTCATGCAGTAGAAATTAAAATGATTTTGGTAGTGTAAAGAAGAATTTACTACCCTTTCCTAACGAACTTTCAACCCAGATTTGGCCACCATGTTTTTCGACAAATTCCCGGCAAAGAATTAATCCAAGGCCAGTACCTTTTTCATGGTTTGTTCCCGGTGTTGAGAAATTGCTGTCGATGCGGAATAATTTCTTTAAGTCATCTCTTGCAATACCAATTCCTGTATCCTGAACAATGACTTTTACCATCTGATCATTTTCGGTGAGAGAAACGTTAATTTCTCCATTTTTAGATGTAAATTTTACCGCATTGGAGATCAAATTGCGCAATATCGTATTAGTCATTCCTTTGTCAGCATAAACGGTGGCAATAGCTGGTAAACTGTGAGAAATGGCAATGGATTTTTGGCCGGCAGCAGGCCGGAGTAATTCTATATTTTCTTTGATCAGACTCACCAGTTCGATATAAGAAGGCTCAAAAATTATACGGCCTGTCTGCGATCTGGACCACTCGAGCAGGTTTGTAAGCAATTCCAGTGCATGGTTGGATGATCGCAGGATGACTTCAGCCATTTCGTCTATTCCATCGTAGTCTTTTTGCCGGATTTGTTCAACCATTAGTTCGCTGAAACCTATTATTGCACTGAAGGGGCTTCTGAGGTCATGGGCAATGATTGAAAAGAATTTATCCTTTGATGCATTGAGTTCCCTGAGATGTTTCTCGTTTTTTTGAAGGGTTTCTTCAGTATGCTTACGAAATGTTATGTCCTGCATAGCTGCAAAAACCTGATAGGGATGTCCTTCACCAGGATGAAACTGCGGTATGGCGTCAATAATCAGCCAGTTGTAAGTATCTGTTTCGGGGATGTAAATTCCAATAATTTGATTTAACTGGCTTTTCCCGCTTCTCAATGCGACCATTGACGGATGCTCCTCAGGCGGAATTATTTCATATTTTTCGTTAATTACTTTCCACCGTTTGTCGTAGGAGTCTTTGCCAAGAAGCTGGTTTCGTGTAAGCCCGAGAATTTTTAGTGCAGCATGATTTGCATCAACAATTTTTCCACCGGCATCCTGATAGAAAATACCCTGCGACAGATTTTCAAAAAGAGTCCGGTATTTGGCTTCATTTTCAATGATAAACTGTTCTGTTTGTTTTTTTAACGTAATATCTCTCACATAGACTGCAACTTTCTCAGTTAGCTTGTTATTCAGAAATATTGGATAAATATGGAACTCGTTCCAGTATTTTTCTCTGAAATCTTCGCCTTTTACAGGTTTACCTGTTTTCAGCACTTTTTGAACCATATCCCTTCGGTTTTGTGCTGTTGTCGGGGGTAAAAGGTCAAAAACATTTTTTCCGATCAAGGCTGCTCTGGTCAATGCAAATCTTTTGGCATGAGCTTCGTTGCTGTCAATCACTATTCCATCCTTATCGAGCAAAAACACCAAATCGTTGGTTGATTCCATGATTGTTCGTGCATTGGCTTCTGATTCGGCAAGCTGGCGTTCGAAATCTTTTCTTTCGGTAATATTTCTTACTATGGTCAGTACTTCTTCATTGTTAACCGGAACCATTCTTGCTTCGTAATCCTGTTGTCCTTTGCCGGGAATTGTTAATTGATATTCAAATTGTTGAATTTCACCTGTTTTCAGTGCACTTTGTGTTTTTTCTTCCACCATATCGGCAAAATCGGAGGGAGTAATGTCGCGGTTATTTTTGCCTATTATTTCCTCTTTTTGATAGAATAATTCTCCTTTTGCTGCTTTATAATCGAGATAAACCCCGTTTTTATCCATTTTGAATACCAAATCAGGAATGGCTTCGATCAGTGCGCGGGTTTGTGCCTGGCTTTTTTCAAGAGCTTCATGATTGAGCATTCGTTGAGTGACGTCGCTCCATGAAGCAACAAACCCGTCGCCGAATTTTGATGCTTTGATATCAAAAGCCCTTTTTAATCTCTTGTTTCCATAAACATCATCATACCAAAGTGATTCTACCAGCAGTTTTTTATCATTTTCCACAACGTTTGTGTATTCGTCGAATAATCCGTTGCTTTTGTGAGAGGGTAAAGTTTCGAGGAGACTTTTGCCAATTTGTTCCTGTTTGGAAAGGTTATTCAGCTGACAGGCCATATCGTTTACATAGTCAATGGTAAAATCGACGATTTTGCCTTCATCATTTCTTACTGCAGTGTATATTCCGAACGCATCCATAAGTACTTCGAGAGAGGATTCGAACTTTTGCTCGTTCAACCTGAGTGCTGACTGTGCCTGCTTGAATTCGTCGATATTCTGGAACGACCCCTGAACCTTGGTAACTCTGCCGTTTTCATCTCTGACTGCTTCACCGTTTACCTTCACCCATACCCGTTTCTTTTTTGCAGTGATGATTTCAATTTCCTCGTTAAACGGAATACCATCAGCAACACAATAATTAAACAGACTTCTGATTCTCTGTTGCCATTCCGGTGCATAAAACCCAATGGCTTCTTCGATGGTTGGAGAATAACCTGCAGGCATTTCATGAATTGCTGCCACAACTTCTGACCAAATTATCCTGTCTTCACCAACATTGACCATCCACCCTCCGAATTTTGCAGTTTCGCCTGCAATCCTTAAAAGTGTCAGGTTGGATTTGAGCTCATTTTCGATTGTTTTTTTGAGTGTTATGTCATCAACCATCCCTTCGAAATAAAGAATATTTCCTTCATTATCCTTTACTGCACGTGCTTTTTCGTTGACAAAGATTTTATCCCCGTTTTTTTTGATCCACACTGATTCCAAACCATTTACTTCCCCTGTTTCTTTTAGCTCATACAGAAAGATTTCCCTGGGATTTTCGGGATCAAATCCATGCAGTTTTAAATTGCGTTGAACAAGTTGTTCGGCATCAGTATAGCCGAGCATCCTGACCAGTGCAGGATTGGCCATGATAATCCGGCCGTCCGGCGTAGTGCGGTAGATGCCAATTGGAGCATTCTCGAAAAGATTTCGAAAATCTTCCTCACTTTTTCTGATTTTTTCTTCGATAATTCTTTTGTCCGTAATGTCTTCTCCGGAACTCAATGTGCCTGCAAATGAACCATCTTCGTTGTAAAGTATAACATTATGCCAAAAAATCAGACGTTCCTGATGATTGCAGGTTAAAATCGTATTTTCATAAAACTCGGCAGACAACTTTTCTCCTTTTGACATCATTTCGAAGACAGCTTTTACTTTCTCCCTGTTTTCTTCAGGTAAGAAGTTGTCAAACCAGTTTTTGCCGATCAGTTCTTCTTCTGTATAGTCCAGTAGCTCACAGCATTTCTTATTGGCCATTGAAATACACCCAAAACGATCAATTCTGAGAAAAATAAAACCAGCGAGATTCAGGTATAACTTTGCCGTATCGCGTTCCTTTTTTATTTCCTGTTCATTTTTGATGCGATTGCTTATATCTCTGGCAAGACCCAAAACGTAGAAATGGTTTTCAAATTCAATTTTTCCTAAGGTAATCTCGGCTGGATAAAAACTCCCGTCTTTTTTTCGGTGTCTGACTTCAATGGTTTTTTCGGAAAGATGTCTCAGTGTGTTCCAGATGTTTTTCTTGTCAAGCCTCTTGGATGCGTCAGGATCAATATCAAATACACTCATCTGAAGCAGCTCTTCGTGGGAATAGCCTGTCAGGACGGATGCTGCTCTGTTTACATCAACCAGGTTTCCTTGCATATCATGTAAAAACATAGCCTGATGACTTTGCTCAACGATCGCCCTGAATTTTATTTCACTTGCCTGAAGCGATTTTTCCACCAGCCGGTAACGGGTAATGTCACGTCCAGTTACAGCAACTCCGTAAATTTTTCCCGATTTTGTTACAATTGGTCTGAAATAGAACTCAATGATTGCATTGTGTTCTGAAGCAGATGTTTCGAGTTCGATGTTAAATTCTTCATGTGTTTGAAGAACACGGTCATAATAGTTTTTCCATTTTTTTTGATTTAAAACCGGAATTTTTTGATGCATGATATTTTCGCCAACAGATAGTTTCAGGCCGTAATTTTTAGAAGTTAACAGGTCAAAGGCCTTGTTTTTCCAAACCAGTCTGTACTTTTCATCCACTGCCCACATCAAGTCTGTTGTCATTTCCAGCAACATTTCCTGAATCTCTGCCGATGACAAGTCTTCAACATCCGGCTTTTTGTCTTTATCATGTGTTTTCATATTGTGATTTTATTGGGTAATAATTTACTTGTTTCTTATACTTTTATGACCATGGCTAACTTGTTTCAAATTTATTATTTTTTTGGACAGGTAAAGTAAAATAAAATGTGCTTCCAATACCCTGCTGACTTTTCACCCATATTTTCCCTCCGTGTTTTTCGACAAATTCACGACAGAGGATAAGTCCCAGTCCGGTGCTGGGTTCTCCTTCAGTTCCATAAGTACTGTAATCTTCGTTTATGCGAAAGAGTTTTTCAATGTCAGAAGATTTAATCCCGACGCCGGTATCGGTTACCTGAACTTCAATCATACTGTCAGCATTGGCATTTGCCTCAATGGTTACCTTTCCTCCCCTGAAGGTGAATTTTATAGCATTTGAGATCAAATTCCGAAACACTGACTGAATCATTTTTTCATCTACCAGCACATGTATATCAGGGTGAACATTGTTGATAATCCTGATTTCCTTTTTTGCCGCATTTTCAGCAAGTGTTTCCACACTCTGAATAACAAGGCGGATCAACGGATAATTAAATTTCTCGATAAACAACTCTTTTCGTTGCAGCCTCGACCATTCGAGCAGATTTTCGAGCAGGCCAAACAAGAGAAGGGCTGACTTGCGTATATCCTGGGCATAGCTTCTCATTTCGTCTATCGTCAGTTCGAATGATTCGTCGGTCATGAGTTCGGTAAAACCGAGGAATGCATTGAAAGGACTGCGAAGATCATGGGCAATAATTGAAAAAAAGCGGTCTTTTTCAGCATTGGTTCTTTCCAGCTCCATGTTTTTTGTTCTGATTTTTTCTTCTGCTTCCAGACGATCTGTAATGTCTTCAACCACACCGATACCGCCGGTAACTTCCCCGGTATCGCTGACAATGGCCTCAAAAATCACTCTTACGGGTGTTGTTTTATCAGCAGTTACTGATTTGTAAATTCCTTCCATTCTTGCTTTATTGCCTTCAAGCGCTGTTTTCAGGATACTGACAATACGCTGGTCGGGCAAATTCATCATATTTAACCCGATCAGTTTTTCCCTTGATGAACCGATTATACGTACCAGTTCATCATTGCAAATCGTGATAATACCTTCTTTGTCAAAATAAATGACTCCCAGCGGGGCATTCTCAACAATCAGTCTGAATCTTTCTTCACTCTCTCTTCGCCGTTTTTCGGCAAGGCGTCTTTCAGTGATGTCGTGCACGATGAGCATTTTGCCAAGTTCGGTTCCATGGTAATCAATTAATTGTGATGAAGTTATGCTGAAGTTTCTTAGGTTATCATTTTGCAGAATCTGAAATTCAAATTGGTGATTCAGCGAATTGGTTTGGACGAAGTGAATTACATCAGGATAATGATGAAACAAAGCATCTAAATTTATTCCGACATCTTTTGAAGTGATTCCGAACAGTTGTTTTGCAGCGTTATTAAGATCAACCAGACGATTTTGCAGGTCGAAAACCAACACCGAATCAGGCAATTTATCAAAAAGCAGATTTCGGGCCATGGGAGCCATGCTGAACAAATTATACTGCGACAAACCGATGTAAATCACAGCAGCCATCAATGCGCTGGAAAACGGAACAGGGTCAAGTCCCCAGGGGAAAACTTTCAGCAGATAGGCAAGATAGACCACAAAGGGGATTAACGTACAAAAGAGAATAATTCCCGACTGCAGTCGAAAAACCGGGGCCGACCTGAGCCACATCCTGAACAGAAGAATGAAACTTAAGAGAAAAACCAGAATGGTGTAAATTTGATGCATCCAGTACCATGTTCCGGGCGAAAAAGCAAAAGCATGAAAATAGCCATTGTGGTGAATCATAGAATCTGTGAGGAAAAAATGATGGTAATCATTGGTTATTACCATCAGCGTTGTAATCACCGGAACTATTAAAACAGCAATGCGGAAAGGGATACTGAGTTTGTGTTTTTGTCCCGAGTAACTGATTACAAAGAAGAAGTAAAATGCTGGTATGTAAGGTATTCCCAAATATTCAAGGCGGTAAAAAATCCAGATAAAAGAAAACTGGAAGGAAGCAACTTCAAGAGCGTAAAAAGCCGAGTAAACAGCTCCTGCAACAAGTGATAGGATAAAATAACCGATTCCCGGTATCTTTCTATAACTCCACAGTGCAATGATCAGACTCGCCGTGATCAGTGTTGACATGAAAACTATAAAGGCAAAAAGATTTAGAGACATATTTCAATATTTTGATCAGCTGCTTATTTTTTTCAAATTTAATTATTAACTGATTTTAATGCCAGCTTTATTTAATTTGAGCCAAAGCAATTCTTTTTTTAGCGGTTTGGCAATATAATCATCACAACCGGCCTGAAGAATACGATGCTCGTCACCGGTAAGTGCATGGGCAGTAACAGCAATAATGGGTAATGGTTTTCTGAAGGATTTGATCTGTTTTGTAGCTTCAATACCATCCATTAACGGCATTTTGATATCCATGAGTACTAATGAAATTTCCGGATGGGTCCGGCACAATTCTACTGCTTCTTGTCCGTTTCGTGCGCGCATCAGATTTACCGAAGCTTTGCGCAGCAGAATGTCGAGAAAAAAATAATTGGAATCATCATCCTCTGCTATCAGCACTAATGGTTCATTTTCATTATTTACTTCCGCAAAATTTTCGTTTGTTTTAGTTTTTGATGAAAATGTTGAAGTTACAGGCAGGGTAAATCTGAATTCGGAGCCTTTTTCTTTCTCCGAAATTACACTGATATCCCCTCCGAGTAATTTCAGAATACCTTTTGTGATCGTCAGCCCCAGTCCGCTTCCTTCATAATTGCGGGTGCTGCTGTTTTCTTCCTGGTTGAATGCATCAAAAATACTTTTGAGGGCTTCTGAACTTATTCCAATCCCGGTATCTTTAACAAAAAACTCAATATGATCGTTCTCAATCTCATAACCGGTTGATACTTCACCAGCTTTTGTGAATTTAACGGCATTTCCTAAAAGATGAAAAAGCACTTTTTTCAGCAATTCCCGGTCGGATAATAACTGAATGTGTTGTTCATGAATTGGGGAAAGATAGCTGAATCTGATTTTTTTGACACGACATTTTTGTTCTATAGTGCTGCACACTTCATCGAAAAGCTGATTGAGGTCGAATGTTGCAATAACAGGGGTAAGGTTTCCCGAAGCAATGAGCGATGCGTCCATATAATCGTTGATGGTGTTGATGAGCCTTTCGGTGCTCGATTGAAGAATTTCCATGTAGGAATCCTTTTCTTCTTCGCTAAGTCCCGGTTGAGAAATGAGTTGCCCAAAACCGGTGATGCCATTGAGTGGTGTTCGGATTTCGTGGGAAATGTTATTCATAAAAGCAGTTTTAAGCCGGGCACCTGCTTCTGCCTGGTCTTTGGCAACAATCAGGTCTGCAATCATTTTCTTCCGGTCAGTAATATCTTCCTTAACACCGACGAAATGAGTAATTATACCCTCATCGTTGATTAGAGGAGATATGCTGACACTTTCCCAGTAAAGCTCTCCGTTTTTCTTTTTGTTTAGCAGTTCGCCTGACCAGTCTTTACCACTGGTTATTGTTTCCCAGAGTTTTTTGTAGAAAGCTTCATTTTGTTCTCCCGATTTTAAAATATTAGGATTATGGCCGATGGCTTCTTCAGCCGAAAAACCGGTAAGCTGGGTAAATTTGGGATTGACGAACTCAATGTTTCCATGTGGATCTGTAATAATGATACTTGCCGGACTCTGAATGATTGCTTTGGATAATTTAAGGCTGTTGAGCTCGGCATTTTTTTGTTCGATATAGATACTGAGCTGATTGGCTATGATCTCGAGCATTTCCTTACTTGCCTTGTCGTAGGCATTCGGATTGGAGTAACTTTGGATAATCATCACACCAATCGGTTTATTGTTAATAATAAGCGGTACGCCCAGCCAGCATTCTGCTCTTGACCCTCTTAAAACAATCTTGTTTTGTTCGGCCAGACTCAGAATGTCTTTTTTTTGAAGAAGAAGTCCGTGTTTTTTCCGTATTACCAAACCCGTCAGTGAATTTGTTGCAGGCCATGATGGCGGGGTTTTGGTTTTTTCATCTGCTTCAAATGGTGAAGTCAGTAAACCTGTTTTTTCGTCGTAAAGCGCAATGATGAAGTTGGTGGTGTCGAGCAGAGTACTCAGCTCGTTGCGAACTACCTCAAAAAGTTGATAAAGGTTTTTGGCTTTTACCACTGCATCAGCTATATTATATTGCACCTTGTTGACTGTATCGGTGTGGATTCGACGCGTTATGTCTCTGTAATTGCCTACAATAGCCCTCACTCCCGATTCATTAAGCATGTTGGTGAGCGTTGCTTCCAGCCAGACTGTTGAGCCGTTTTTGTGAAGAGCTCTTACATTGAATCTTTTGCTCCCGCCGATTTGCATTCTCAGTAATTCGGTCAGGAGTTTTTTAACCATGATGGTGTCTTCCGGATGAACCATGTGGTAAACATTGGTGCCGACAACTTCTTCCGGATCATAACCCAGAATTGGTGTAAGTCCGGGGCTTTTATAAAGGATTGTTCCATCAATGGCATACAAAGAAATGATGTCTCTGCTGTTTTGTACCAGCGATCTGAATTTCGCTTCCTGAAGCTTCAGCTCCTGTTCGGCCATTTTTTGATTTGTTATGTCAAGATTGAGAATGATGGCGCCTGTGATGTTCCCATGTTGGTCATTAATCGGAGATGCCGAAAAAATGATGATTCGCTTTTCGCCCTTAAAGGTTATAATTTCGAGAAGTTCATCAGCAATATTTACCCCCTCTTTCAAACAAGGGAGAATGCCCCAGTCGCGCAGGTTAACCTTTTCTCCTGAATGAATTCTGATTGCAGTAAAGGAACTAAAATCTTCATTATTTATCAGTTTTTCTATTCCCCATAAATCTTTTGCAACATCATTTACTTTTACTACCATGCCGGTTTTATCCAAAAACCATATCCCTACAGGAAGGGTTTCGAATATTTTTTCCACGGTTAGTTCGGTATTTTTGGAAATTTCAAGCAAACGTTTACTTTCGGAGATATCGGTAATAAATCCTTCGAGAAATTCAACCTTATCGTCGCTGTCGTAAACTCCCTGCCCGCGTTCCCAGACCCATCTGATTTCACCGTTTTTTGTCACAATTTCGTATTCCGCTTCGAAAAAATCTTTTCTGCTGGTAAAATCCTGCCATTTGTTCCATATTTCATTTCTGTATTCAGGCAGAATGATGCTGTTGAAAGTTAGCTTGTTATTGTCGATAAAATCCGCAGGATCATATCCGGTAAGTTTTTTGCACCCTTCACTCATGAAAAGCATGGTCCAGTCTTTATCCATTTTGCAGCGATAAACCATGCCCGGAAGGTTGGAAATGAGTGTACACAATTGGCGTTGACTCTCGCTGATCTGGGTTTGAATTTTTTTTCTTTCGCTGATGTCTCTTGAAATGGTTATTATCCCGAAAGGTTTGCCGGTTTTGTCGAGCATAAATGAAATGGAAACTTCTGCCCAGAATGTTTTTCCGTTTTTGTGGAATTCTTCCAGCTCAAGTGTCAATACCTCCTCCGAAATGTCATCTCCCTGAATAAGCTGAGCCATCTTTTCGCGGTAATACTTCAGGATGATTTGTAATGAGCCGGGGGTAAATATTTGTTCGGGACTCTGCTCCATTGCTTCTTCAACAGTAAATCCCCTAAGCTTTTTAATGGAGGGGCTTACGTAGGTTATTTTCAGGTTTAAATCCAGCACTGTGATAGTTTCGCCAGTGTATTCGGTAATCAGTCTGAATTTTTCTTCGCTTTCTTTCAGACGCTTTTCGGTTTCGATTTTGAACAAACAAAAACCAAGATCATCAGCCAATTCGCCCAGTAGCGATTTTTCTTCGTTTAAATACATGTCCTCAGCCGGGGTTGAAACAACCAATACTCCGAAAACTTTGTCGAGATGACTGATTAAACTGCACATTTGTGAGTGCCCTTCAATTTTTTCTAATTCCGGACAACCGGTGGAAATTGATCTGGAAGTATCATTCAGTACAATTTGTTTTTGCTCCAGGGCTTGTTGCATGCATAGCGGAAACCTTCCTTCATAAAGCTCATTTTTCAATTTTTCAAAATCATGAAATAATCCTGATGAAGTTATGTTCGATACTTTCTTCTGTTCGTCAAGTATAGCAATCCAGGCTGAATGATACCCCATTGTTCCTGTAAGATTCTCACATGTTTTGCTAAGGATGACCTGCGGATCGTTTTCTTTAATAATGAGCCGGTTAATTTTTCTGATACCGTTTAAAAGATTTTTCAAATGCTCCTGCCGAGAACTGAATTTGTGCTTATCAATTACCTTCCAGACCGTATTCATGAGCAATTGTAAATTATGGATATCACTTTCGGCATAATCAGTCTCTTTGTTGGCAACAGCTATTACGCTTACTATTTTGTCATTGACGATTATCGGGCAGACCATCAGTTTTTTAATTTTTACGTGACCGCCGGTGTAATCTTTTGTTTTGTTTTGTTTTGGCTTAAAATTATTTACGATTATGGCTTTTCGATCTTTAATGGCTTTCTTCCAAATACCTTTTTCAGACAGCTCGTAACAAGCTTGCGAATCAGGTGTTTTGTACTCGTCAGTCAGATCTTTTGACCAGGAACTTAATGTAAATTGTTTTTGCTCTTCGGAATATCGAAAAATAGTTCCGATCTTACTTTTGGTTAATCCAAGTGCTTCTTGTAAGATAAAATCTGTCAGTTCTTTTAGGGAATTGCTTTGATGGTCCAAAATACGAACCAGACTATTGATCTGGTATTCAATGTTTTCAATGTAATTTTGCTCATTGTGGCTGCTGTTCGGGTCGGATTTTTTAGATTTCATTTGTTTTTAAGTATTTTTCGGCCTTACTGATATTTGTTTGCTTTTTAGACTCAACCAAAAGTTGTTTAAATTTTCATTGTTGAAAGGAATTTATAGGCTGTTTAAATCTCATTTTGTGTGAATTGAGTTGAAAATAAGGTTATTACGAGGTTTGTGTGTGTTTTGTCTTTTGTTTCCAAATATTGTAAATATGTTCATCTGTAATTGTTTTTGCTGAAAATCAGTTTTTGTAATTTATTGAGCAGGAATAATTTCATTTATCAAACGGAGTACTTGGATGATTCTTAACCGGCAGGATTTCCCGTTGTGCCATCAAAATCGGCCTGACTGGTGAGTGAAACGAATGCCGGAATGTTCACAATCATCCAATTATAGAAAGGATATACCTCATTAAAACAATCCGCACTCAGATTATTTTTGAGAATATCTGCCAGAGTATTGAACAATGCCGGCCAGTAAGTGAAGCTGAAGCCGTGACTGCGGTATGATCTGAAGACCCATGCTATAGTCTCAACAAAAACTTCTGGTTCGTATCTGTGAAAAAGAGAGATCATAAATCGAAAGTGATTGCGGTGGTTATCAAACATCATATTGATGTTCCCTGAACCTATCAGTTGCTGAATGTCCTCACGATTTTCGAACCTCTTGTTCAGTTCAGCAATCAGAATATCAGCTTTGCGCGTAAATTCTTCCAGTGATTTTGATCCAGGTTGCATTAGCACTGAAGCGGAGGAGATCAATTCTTCTTTTTTCATGAAAGCATCATTTATCGATGGATAATTAGTTATTGATCAGTTGTTTTTTATTGGTAAGGTAAAATAAAATTTACTTCCTTTTCCCTGCTCGCTTTCAACCCATATTCTTCCCTGGTGGCCGATAATTATTCGCCTGACGATACTCAGTCCCAATCCGGTACTTTTCTCACCGGAAGTAGCTTGTACACTTATTTTGGCAAAAGGAACGAATATTTTATCCAGTTCATTTTTTGGTATGCCCTGTCCCTGGTCCTGAACACTTACAAGTATTTCATCCCCGGTGCTGAAAGCATATACGGTAATGGTGGTATTTTTATGAGAATATTTTATAGCATTGGATATCAGGTTGTTCATTACCTGCTCAATTTTTACAGGGTCTGCACTTATTGGTGGAACAGGCTGGGGGATATTGAGAATGATATCTATTTCTTTATTTGCAGCTATGATCGAATTCATTTTTATATTTTTTCGCAACAAATCCTCCATCTCCACTTTCACTAAATTCAAACCAATCTTGCCTGATTCGATTTTTACCACATCAAGCAGTTCCTCCAGCAAATTAAGCATAAACTGACTTGAATTTCTGATCATTTCAAGAATTTGTTTTAGTTCTCCGTTGATTTCATCCTCTTTTGATTCGAGTACAAAATCGCTAAACATTAGAATGGAAGCAATAGGGTTGCGCAAATCGTGAGCGGCTATTCCGAGAAACTGGTTTTTAAGCTTGTTGAGCTGGTCAAGCTGAATATTTTTCTTTTGTAATTCTCTGGTGAGATTATTCAGGTCATTGTTCAGGTTTATCATTGATTGACGCAATTCTTCCAGTTCAATATTATTGACCTCGCCGATAAGAATTATTCCTGTTTGGGTTGGGATGGAAGTAAAATAAAGTGTTTCGGGCAGATTCCGGTAAGTGTTGATATTCAGCATCTGTTTGGTTACACCTTTTGTAAGCATCTGGTTGATATCGAGTTGTGCATTGAAATCGGTAAAGAAATCTTTCAGGGAAGTACCTGATAGTTTTTTACCGGCCAGTTTTTCCGCGTATTTACATGCATGGGTAATAGTGCCGTTATGGTCAACCATCAATTTTATGATCGAAGATTCATTATCGAGATATTCAATCAATTTGTTAAGTTCAACATCCATAATTAATTATTTTTATTGATGTAATTCTTTAATGAATTGATACTGGGAATAAAATCAACGTTGTGGTACTGTTGTACGATGTCAATTCCCCCCCATCGGAAAGCTTGTCCCCCGACAATCACAGGTGTTTCCGGGAATTTTCCGTTTATTTTTTCCAATGTAATTTTTAGTTCAGGCAGGTTGTAATAAATGCTTAGCGAAAGGCCGATAGTATCGGGTTTATGGCTTTCGATGAAGCTAATCATTGCGTCAAAAGGAGTGTTGGCACCAACGAAATAGCCATCCCATCCATACATTTCGAAAATATCGGCGATCATTTTTGCGCCAACCTGATGATATTCGTTGGCTACACAGGCAATAACGGCTTTCTTTCCGATACGTTCAATGTTGAAAATTTTAGGTTGCAATCTTATCATCATGTTTTCGGTGAGGGCAGTTGCCATGTGTTCGGTGGCTACTGAAATCAGATTTTTTTCCCAATATTCACCTACTTTGTAAAGGGAGCGCTGAAACAATTCTGTATAAATGGTTTCGACCGGAATTTTGTTTTCCAGCAGACTGTCAACAATGTCAAAACAGTCTTTTCGACGGGCATGGATCAGGTGTTCGAAATATTCGTCAACAAGTTCATTTTTAATCATGATAAATTGGTATTAGGTTCAATGGTTCTGGGTTTTGAAGGAAGATATAAATTGAAGGATGATCCTATTCCTAATTCACTTTCTACCCATATTTTCCCGCCATGCTTTTCGGTAAATTCTTTGCAAAGGATTAACCCCAGTCCGGTGCTTGGTTCTCCTTCAGTGCCTGTTCTGCTGATGTTGACATCAACTTTAAAAAGATTTCCAATCGTTTCTTCACTCATTCCTATGCCGGTATCGCTCACAGTGATAATGGTGTTGTCGTTTTCATCCTTATGTGCTGAAATAGTGATTGTTCCTCCTTTGGGGGTAAACTTTACTGCGTTGGAGGTCAGGTTGCGTAATATTGTATCAAGCATGTGCAGGTCGCCGTATATCTCAAAATCTTCCGGTATTTGGTGATTGATTTCTATGTCTTTTTTTATGGCGGCATTCTGGATTAATTCAAAACTGTCGTTGACAATTCTTGTAAGTGAAAGAAACTGTGGATTGAATTCTATGGTTCCGCGCTGGAATCTTGACCATTCAAGCAGGTTTTCGAGAAGACGATACAGGCTCGAAGCGGAATTGCGCATGGTCACAATAAAAC